>JAYEKP010000164.1:0-11180 GCA_034661075.1 Bacteroidota bacterium | reverse complement strand
TTACAGTTTCCATGAAGGCTTCAACTGTTTTCTGTACAGTTATTTTTTCAATACCTGTGTTCTTTGAAATTTCGTTAACGATATCTGCTTTTGTCATTTTTAAAAAACTTTAATTATCAATGTTTTAGATCATTTACTTATTTTGAACTGCAAATATAAATGATTTCTTTTGATTAATAAAATACAAAACGGTTAAATTTGTCAATTTGTTAAAAATTATTTTATTCATTTACAATGTTAAAGACAGGAAAAACCTTTGTAACATGGTACGAACAAAACAAAAGGGCACTACCCTGGAGAGAAACAAATGATCCATATCCTATTTGGATATCGGAAATAATTTTACAACAAACAAAAGTTAATCAAGGTATTAGTTATTATTATAATTTTATTAAACAATTTCCTGATATATATACATTAGCAAATGCTCCTATCGAAAAGGTACTAAAAATTTGGCAAGGTCTTGGTTATTATTCCCGAGCACGTAATATGCATTATGCTGCCCAACAAGTCATAAATCAATACCAGGGAAAATTTCCTGCCAATTTTCAAGAATTGCTCAAATTAAAAGGGATTGGAGAATATACTGCTGCAGCCATTGCCTCCATTGCTTTTAATATTCCTGAACCGGCATTGGATGGAAATGTTTACCGTGTTTTATCAAGATTATATGGAATTGCAGAATCACCTCAAAAAGCAGATGGTAAAAAAATATTTAGGCAAAAGGCAATGGAATTGATTAAAAATCAATCTCCTGGAATTTTTAACCAGGCATTAATGGAATTCGGCGCTTTGCAATGTATTCCTAAAAATCCCGATTGCACTCGCTGTGTATTAAAAAATCTTTGTTTTGCTTTTAAAAATAATATGGTTAATGAGTTGCCGTTAAAAAAACAAAGGATTAAGCAACGTCAACGATATTTCCATTTTCTCCACATCCATTATCAAAATAAAATATATATTGAACAACGCACACAAAATGATATTTGGAAATTACTTTACCAGCTACCTTTGATTGAAACAAACAAACCGGTTAACACGGAAAATTTAACCAATCAAACCTTGTGGAAAAATTTGTTTAAAGGAACAAGAGTTAACATACAAAATATTTCCAAAGAAATAATTCACCAATTATCCCATCAAAAGTTGTTTACTAAATTTTATTATATAAATATTGATCACCCCAATTCATATCTGCTAAAAAATTATATGGAAATTAACGCTGAAGATATTGAAAAATATAGTATCCCAAAGCTACTTGACAACTTTTTGAGGAATAAATAATTACGTTTTCAACCCTTGGCATTGATTTAAAATTTTGTAATTTTACATTTGTATAACCTAAAAAACAAAATTATTATGGGAGTAAACAAAGTTATTTTAGTAGGAAATGTGGGCAAAGACCCCGATGTTAGGCACCTCGACAGTGGTGTTTCTGTTGCAAGTTTTCCTTTAGCAACGAGTGAAACCTATCGGAACAAAGAAAGCCAAAAAGTTACCAATACCGAATGGCATAACATTGTTGTTTGGCGTGGATTAGCTGAGGTTGTAGAAAAATATGTTAAAAAAGGAGATCCGCTTTATTTAGAGGGCAAAATAAGAACCCGTTCTTATGATGATAAAGATGGTAATAAAAAATATATTACCGAGATTGTTGTAGACAATATGCAAATGTTAGGCTCTAAACAAAGTAATGACAATGATTCGTCTTCTGAAGAAAAGCAACCTGAAACGGATATTGAGACTCCTCCTCAGGAAGAAGATGATTTACCATTTTAAATAAATAAAACCAACAAAAACAAAACCTTGGAAACAACAGAACCATTCCGGATGGTGTTAATATATACCAAAATTACTTTTGAGTCGATAGACTTAAGTACGGGAATAAACATCTTATTGGCAATTATACTAATTATTTTTTCAGCCCTAATGTCCGGGGCTGAAACTGCTTATTTTACCTTACGAACAGATCAGATAAAAGAAATTAACAAGAATAAAGATCTTTGTAATCGATTAATTATAAAAAATTTAAAAAATCCCAAAAAATTATTAGCCACCATTACCATTGCTAATGGATTTATGAATGTTTGCTTTATTATTTTAATGGGCATTATCCTCAACGCTATTTTTAATTTTAAAGCAGTTCCTGCTCTTGGATTTATTATTCAAATTGCCATTATTGCATTTTTATTATTACTATTTGGAGAAACATTTCCAAAATATTATGCAAAAAAAAGTGCGAAAAAATTTGCTCGCATTACCGCAGTACCAATTACTATTCTCGATAAACTCTTTCATCCGGTAAGTATGCTAATAATTAATACAACAACTGTTATAGCTAAAAAACTGGCAAAAATAAAACAAAACATTACCATCGATGATTTATCCCAGGCATTAAACCTTACGACACATCAAATTGCCGAAGATGAAAATATCCTAAAAGGAATTGTTAAGTTTGGAAATATAGATGCTAAGGAAATCATGAAATCACGGGTTGATGTGGTTGCTGTTGAAATTGATACGAATTTTAAAGAACTATTATCCATCATTATCGATTCAGGACATTCCAGAATTCCTGTTTACGAAGATACTTTCGATAATGTAAAAGGTGTTTTATATATTAAAGATTTATTGCCACATATTAGTGAACCGGAAAATTTTAAATGGCAATCACTCATCAGGCCTCCTTATTTTGTCCCTGAAAACAAAAAAATCAATGATTTACTAAAAGAATTTCAGACCAACAAAATACATATGGCGATTGTTATCGACGAGTATGGAGGCACAAACGGAATTGTTACCCTCGAAGATATATTAGAAGAAATTGTTGGAGAAATTACGGATGAGTCTGATGAAGATGAAGTTATCTATTCGCAAATAAATGAAAACACTTATCTTTTTGAAGGAAAAACACTCCTTAACGATTTTTTCAAAATCGTAGATTTTGAAGATGATTTTTTTGATGATGTTAAAGGCGATGCAGATACCATTGCTGGTATTATCCTCGAAATTACAGGAGAAATCCCTCAAAAAAATAAAGTAATCAACTATAAAAACCTTACTTTTACCATCGAATCTGTTGATAAACGACGTATAAAACAAGTAAAAGTTACTATCAACCAATAACATCCAACCATGCATAAAAAATATTTTTTATTCATCATTGGAATATTGTTTTTTGTTACTTCACTCTTATCAAGTGGTTGTAAACGTAATTATACACCTAAACCCAGAGGATACATCCGAATTGACTTACCAGAAAAAAAATATACACAATATAACACAAATTGTCCGTATACATTTCTTTATCCTACTTATACAACCATTGAAAAAGATTCAACCCGATTAAATGAAAAATGTTGGATAAATATTAATTATAAAGATTACGACGGGAAAATCCATATCAGCTATAAAGATGTGAAAAATAATATCGGGCAAATACTGGAAGAAACGCGTAGTTTAGCCTATAAACACACCTTAAAAGCCGATGCTATAACTGAAAGGGTTTTTATTAAACCTGAAAAAAATGTTTATGGAACTGTTTATGAAATAGCAGGCGATGCGGCCTCTTCTATACAATTTTTTCTTACAGACAGTACCGAACATTACTTAAGAGGGGCACTTTATTTTAATGCTCAACCCAATAAAGATTCTTTAGCCCCTTTAATTAATTTTGTCAGAGAAGATATTGTTGTTTTAATTGAATCATTTGAGTGGAAATAAGAAACCAATAAAATGGGATTTATAATTAAGGAACATTTTAATGATGATGTTGTATTGGGAATCTGGGAAATAACTGAAGATTACGATACGCTAAGATCGTTTTTAAATCTGGATGAAACAGACATTGAAACGGTAGAACATTTTAAAAATCACCAACGGAAGCTCGAGTGGTTAAGTGTTCGAACTCTTTTAAAAAGTATGCTTGGCCAAGACTCGAAAATTGTATATGGGCCGGAAAGAAAACCTTATTTAAAAAATAACTCCTATAATATAAGCATTTCGCATTCCAAAAATCTTACAGCCATCTTAATAAGTAATAAAAAAAGAGTTGGCCTCGATTTGGAATTTATGTCTCCTAAAATTTTACGCATTGCCGATAAATTTTTACGCCCAGAAGAACTCGAAGCCATTGATAAAGAACAAGAAATATATCATCTATATTTACACTGGTGTGCAAAAGAAGCATTATACAAAATTTGCGATAAAGTAGATATTAATTTTGTTACCAACTTAAACATTGAACCTTTTAAACCAAAAGAAAAGGGAATCATTACAGGCAACGTAAATAATAGTTATATGAACGAAAAATTTACACTTAGTTATTTCAATCTTAAAAATTACTCCATTGTTTGGTGTTACAAAAAAATTTAAATCCTTTTACAATGATTTTTGACCTGATCAATCATAAAATAAAAAACAACAAAAAATTATTTGCATTACTTATTGATCCCGACTACCATAATAAGGAATCATTAAAAGACCTAATAAACAAAGCTAACCAGGCATTGGTTGATCTAATTTTTATTGGAGGTAGCTTGCTCAGTTGTTCTATTGATCCTTCGATTCAATTGATCAAAAAACACACCTCTATCCCAGTAATACTTTTCCCTGGAAGTTTACTACAATTATCATCTAAAGCTGATGGTATTTTACTCCTCTCGCTAATTTCAGGACGTAATCCGGATTTGCTAATTGGAAACCATGTTGCTGCTGCTTCATACCTACAAAAAAGTAATTTAGAAATTTTACCCGTAGGATACATGTTAATAGAAGGAGGCAAAACAACTTCAGTAGAATATATGAGTAACACAAAGCCCATTCCTTCTGACAAACCTGATATTGCAGTAGCCACAGCACTAGCCGGCGAAATGTTAGGGCTCAAATTAATTTATCTCGAAGCTGGTAGTGGAGCCAAGACATCATTAACAACCCAAATGATTTCGCAGGTAAAAAATAATATTACCATTCCTTTAATTGTTGGTGGCGGAATAAAATCACCCGGGGATATTCAACGAATCGTTTCAGCAGGTGCTGATATAATTGTTTCAGGAACAGCCACGGAACAAGACCCGGAAATTCTCCGTTCACTAGTTAGGGCTACACATCAAAAAAAATAACCATTTTTAGCTCCTCATTATTTTAAACATTATTACACTAATTTAACCATCTACTTTTAAACCCTGTTTAAAATTTCAAGTCTATATTATTGAATAATTGGCAATTTAATACATTCAATAATGACCGATTTAAGTAAGATACATCAGGAAATCATCGGAGAAAAATGGAAGGTTTTAGCCATTGAGGAAATATCTGATAGCGAGAAATACGAAATTTCAAACTACGGAAGAATTAAAAGTTTTAAAGTTGAAAAAAAACATGGTACTATTATTAATGGATCAACATTAAAAGGATATAAAATTTTAAATATTAAATTGCAAAACGGAAAACGAACCACAAAATATATCCACAAATTAGTAGCCGAGCTCTTTATTCCGAAAGATAATGAAATGCAGGAATATGTCATCCATCTTGATTTTGATAAAAGCAATAATCATATTGATAATCTACGCTGGGTTACTAAAGAAACCATGTTTGCTCATCAAAAAATCAACCCCAATTACAAGCGGGGAACCATCAATTATTCAAAACTAACTGAAACAGATGTTATTCGCTTAAAAAAGAAATTAAAAAGAGGTAAAAATAAATTATACAAACTGGCCAAAGAATTTGGTATCACCCACACCCAATTAAACAGAATACGAAGAGGCGAAAATTGGGGACATGTAAAAATAGACTAACCCATTACCCTTTTAATTACAAAAATTATCATTCCCATATTTTAATTGAAAGATCTTTAAAGGTTTTGTTTTCATATTTTTTTGTATCTTGGGTATAAAATTAAACCCATGATGATACCTAAAAAATCCTTTTCGCTAATCTCAAGGCTTTTATTAATCATTATTTTCACGGCCGGAACCTCACAAAATCTTGTTCATGCACAAAATTATAAACAAGAAATTGAGCAAACTATTACACAAGAAGATTTAACAAATTCGGCAAAGCACGAGCTTTCTGATGACGAAAATTCTGGACATTCCAGTAATATGAGCCCCCTTTTTTTTCTTATCATTGCATTAATTATTGGTGCCGGCACCAGGCATTTTCTAAAAAAAAGCCCTTTACCGTATACCGTATCTTTATTAATTATAGGATTGGGATTAGGAGCCTTATCCAGGTTAGGATATTTTGGCCATTGGAATCTTCTACTATTCAAACTCGACACAAACTTTATGGGCGAAGCAATTACATGGGCAGGACATATCGACCCTCATCTTATCTTATATATCTTTTTACCCACCCTTATTTTCGAAGCAGCTTTTGCAATGGATGTACATACATTCAAAAAATCATTTACTAACGCAGTTATTCTTGCTCTACCCGGGATTATTGTTGTACTGTTACTTTCTGCATTGGTGGTTATGGCCATTAAATTTTTGGGAATTGGCATGTCGCAGTGGACCTGGTTGATTGCACTACTTTTTGGTACAGTAATAAGTGCAACCGACCCGGTTGCTGTTGTAGCCCTTTTAAAAGAACTTGGAGCAAGCAAGAAACTGGGTACACTTATCGAAGGGGAATCATTATTAAACGATGGTACTGCCATTGTCATTTTTATGGTGCTGCTCCTTAGCATTACCGGAACAGGTTCGGATACTTCTCCTATAGTAGAATTTTTACGTGTTGCTGTAGGAGGAACTCTCGTAGGTTTAGTAATTGGTTATATAATTATTGCCTGGGTAAAAAAAGTATTTAATGATGCACTGGTAGAAATTACAGTTATCATTGCCGGGGCATATATAACTTTTTATATTGCCGAACATTTTTTTCATGTGTCGGGGGTTTTAGGACTAGTAGCTTTAGGTCTTTTAATGGCCAGCACCGGAAAAACACGCATAAGCCCCGAGGTAGAACACTTCTTGCACGAGTTTTGGGAAATGTTTGCTTTCATTGCGAACACTTTAATATTTCTTATCGTTGGGGTGGTTATTGCCAACAATATTGTTTTCACGGCTAATGATTTTATCATCTTAATTATATTATACATAGGAATTCATATCGTTAGAGCGATAGTTATTGCATTATTTTTTCCTGTGATGAAGATTGCCGGTTATGGGTTAACCAAAAAAAATGCATACGTTTTATGGTGGGGAGCTTTACGTGGTGCTATTGCTTTAGCACTTGCGCTCATTGTTGCCAGTGAATCAAAAATAGATAGTAATATCAGAGATCAATTTTTGTTTTATACTGCAGGCATTGTTACCATGACACTTTTAATTAATGCAACTACCATAAGATTATTACTTAATACGTTAGGCTTAACGAAAATACCTCCCGCTAAAGAAAAAATGATATTAAATGCACGGCATTTTTTACGACAGGCTTCTGAAAAATCTGTAGATAAACTTAAATCCGACCGCTTCTTAAGTCGTGCTAACTGGCAAAATGTTGAAGAATATTTGCCGGAACAACCGCAAGCAGCTGATATTATTTTGGACGAAGGTAAAAATACGAACCTGTATGAAACCAGACGTAGAGTGTTAGAAAAAGAAAAAAGTAGTTATTGGACTCAATTTAAAGAAGGCTTGTTAGGGCCTATAGCTGTTCAAAATCTTACCGATGCGATTAATGAGATTATTGACTCTGACGGCAAAATACCTTTATCGGAAAGAAAAGACCTTGAACGAATGTGGGAAACTCCCAAATTTTTAAGTAAACTTCAATCAGTTCCTTTATTAGGAAAAATATCACAACGCTTTTTCTTTGATCGTTTAGCTATCAGTTACGATGCAGCCCGAGGATTTGTTGAAGCACAATACGAATCATTAAAACTTATTGAAAGTATGGCTATTAGTTCAACTACCGAAGAGTTAACTATTGATCAGGATTTAGCAACTGTAGAGAGCGAAATAAACGAAAATCGTATTCATGGATTAACTTTTATCAGAAATCTAAAAAACACCTATCCCGAAATTTACAATGCGATTGCAACACGGCAAGCTATTCGTTCGAATCTTAATAATGAATTAAAAATAGTTGACCGGTTAATGAAAAAAGGCCAAATTGGTTCGGATGAAGCAAAAAAAATGATTGATAGTATTGAAGAAAGAATGAAAAGACTTGTGGATAAACCACCCGAAATAAAACCACCCGAAAAAGCAAAATTGCTGGAGGATATTCCCTGGTTAAAAGAATTAGATAAAAATTTATTCACCAGGATTGTTAGCCTGTTCCAACATCGGAATTATGCTGTGGGTGAAAAAATTATTAAAGAACACGGGCATGTTGATGGATTATATGTTGTGGCTAGAGGAACTGTAAAAGTTACCATAAATAAAAGGCTTGTCGATATTTTGGGAAAAGGTAGTATATTTGGAGAAATTGCCATACTTACCAATATCCCCAGAACAGCAACCGTAACTGCAGAATCTCCAGTAACCGTTTTCCGATTGACTTCTGTTAGTATGCAACAAGTTATCCATGATAATCATACCCTTGAAGATAAATTATGGGAAATTGCAGCACCACGTCTGGCAGAAAATGTTTTAACCAACCATAAGGACTATAAAAATTTACAACATACAGATATCTCTAAGTGGCTTAAAAAATCTGAAATAATTTTTGCTAAAAAAGTGCGGAACATTGAATTAAAAAATAAAATTGGAATTCTGATTACCGGGAAAGCTATCAAAGAAAACAATGAGGAGGTGGAAGCACCTTGTTTAGTTGATGATAAAACAATAACCCTTAGCCGCGAAAGTAGAATATTAATTTGTAAAAAACCTGGTTAACGGGATATTACTTTTAAACCTACAATAGCAACTAATATCATAACAATAAACACTAATCGTAATACTTCTACCGGCTCATTAAATAAAATAATACCTAAAACAGAAGTACCTACAATTCCAATTCCTGTCCATACGGCATAAGCCGTACCAATAGGAATAGTTTTGGTTGCGAGTGATAACAGATATACGCTTAAAAACATGGATACTAACGTAAATACAACCGGCCAAAATCGGGTAAATCCATGGGTGTATTTCATCCCTATCGCCCAACCAATTTCAAAAATTCCTGCTATCAACAAAAAAACCCAAGCCATAATAAATATACTTTAATCTTCAATTATCTGATAAACTGGTTCTCCAACACAAGCATTGGGCGATGTTATTTGCAAAATCCAGGCTATTGTTGGTGCAATATCAGTAACTTCCAGGCTTTTATCAATACGGATATTTTTTACTTCCCATCCATACCAAATAAGTGGAACATGTGTATCATAATTATATCCGGAACCTGAACCGGTAGCTTTTCCGTCTTTTTCGATCCATCCGGGCTCGAGGTTTACCATTACATCACCAGAACGTTTTTGGTGATAGCTTTTTTGCATTTTCGCTTTAATTCCTGCGGTAAATTGATTTGTAACCAAACTCATCCCCGGAATGGCATCAGCAACTCCGGAATATTGTACTAAAAAACTAGCCGCTTGCTCCTGGATTTCACTCAAGCTTACCCCACTCTGATCAATCAATTGCTGACTTAAATATAGCTGTCCCGATTGGTAATACTTTACCCACTCTCCTTCACCATATAAGATACTTAAATAACTATTTAATAATGATAAAGCTTTTTGAGGTTCGAATACTCCGGCGTTTTGCTTTTTGTACTTTAAATATTCAGGGACATCGGCAACTCCCCGGTCTGAAGTAATATAAATCAACACATTTTCTAGTCCAATATGATGATCCAGAAAATCAATAAAATGTTCGATATCCTGGTCTAAACGCAAAAATATATCTTCAATTTCTACAGAACGAGGGCCAAATAAGTCTCCTGCATAACCCGATGCAGAAAAACTTACACTTAGAAAATCCGTAAATTCATCTTTTCCTAAACCTTCACCCATGATGGCCGAAATGGCAAAATCTTTGGTGTAAGAGTTTCCAAAAGGAGTATATTTTAAATATTTATAATTCCCTGACCGGTTCTTTAAATAATTTAAATCATAAGGGAAAGAATAACGATAAAGTCTTATTCCAATCTCAAACGGATTTTCATCAGGCAGGCTTGATTGGTAGTTTTGTTCCAATGAATATAGCGTTGACCAGGTTTGTTTCATATAAACATTTCGGAAATCCTTATCATGAAAATCATTAATCCATTCTGGTAAAGAATCAATATAATAATTTCCGGTGGTCCATTTTCCATCTTCATCATTAAACCAAAAGGCATAATCCGCTAACCTCCCTCCCGAAATTACCGAAGAAATAGGATTTGCTGCAATAGAAATTATTTTTGAGCTATCATTGGTAGCTAGTTTTAACTCGTCACCAATGGTTGAAGCCAGAAGATTTTTAGGAGAAAAATTTCCAAGAGTAATTCTTCCGTTCATTAAATTATATTTTTTCTCATCCGCAGCACCAATATTTTTTTCTGCTAACTTATCATACCATTGGTCAGCAATTATTCCGTGATAAGTAGGATAAGTCCCCGTAACAATACTGGCCTGTCCCGTGGCATTCTGGGTGATTAAATAATTGTGATGAACCTGTGAACAAAATGCTCCTTCATCAATTATTTTTTTAAAACCATCACTTGTAAAAGCATCCCAGTAACGAAGCAACATTTCGTAACGCATCTCTTCAATGGTAATTCCAACAATTAATTTGGGTGGATGATTAAAATGCTTTTGGGCATAAGCCGTTGAAATAGAAAAGAACAAGATCAAGGCTAATAACCATGTTTTTAAGGGATGGACAATCATAGCACTATTTTACAAAAATTAAACATTAAATCTAATATGAAGAATATCTCCATCTTCAACCACATATTTATTACCTTCTACATGAAACTTTCCGGCTTCTTTTACCTTTGCTTCAGATGTTAGCGTAATAAAATCATCATATTTCATTACTTCGGCACGAATAAAACCTCGTTCAAGATCGCTATGAATAGCACCTGCAGCCTGTGGTGCTGTCATTCCTTTTTTAATGGTCCATGCACGTATTTCTTTAGGTCCCACAGTAAAAAAAGACATCAAATTTAAAAGCGAATAGGCACTTCGAATCAACTTATTCACTCCGGGTTCAGTTAATCCTGCATCACTTAAAAACTCA
>JAYEKP010000163.1:0-2189 GCA_034661075.1 Bacteroidota bacterium | reverse complement strand
TTTTTGAAAAACAAATTATTACTTTTTTCTTTCCGGCATAAAACTCCCTTTAATTAATCGAAAATTGACTATATTTGAGTTACTATTGAAAAATAAAAACAGTTTTTAGACAGACTGCCGTTATGGGCAATTAGCCGAAGAAATAGGAAATGACAAAAGCCACCGACTTTATCGAATATAAAGATATTTCAGAGATTAAATGTTCAAAAACGGTCGAAATTAAACCGAAGAGACCTTAAATTAGAAGTAGGCATAACTATTAAAATAGATTAAAATGTTTAAATTAAAGAGTAAATTAATTATTGCAGTAATGGTAATGTTTGGAATTACTGCTTTTATGAGTTGTGAAAAGAAAAAAGCTGTAAATTTAGAAAGTAATAAAGATGAAATTGCTTCTTTAAAAATGGCAGGTATTGAACACAATAAAGGATTGGATTATGTTTTACAAGAATTAAAAACAACTTCACAAAATAAGCATTTGAATTTAAAAAGTTCCAATGATATTTTTTCATTAGTTAAAACAAGTACAAAAGACTTTTTAATTATTAACAGTGATATTATAAGTTCATCTAATAATGATTACGCAATTGAATGTGCTGAAAATGCCTTTGATTGGGTTGAGAGTAATCATTCTGAAAGTAATACTAAAAGTATTACAGATGATAATTCATACTATTCTTCAATAGAGGATTCTCTTAGTCTAAACCAAAAAGAATTGTTAAATATAATTAATGATGCAATAAATGACATTGACTTGGATTTAGAAGCTACGCTTTCAGTTTTTGAAACGGTTAGAAACAGGGCTAATACAGAATTAAATGAAGATGAACGTATTCCTATTATTGCTGCCATTGAAATTGGTTCTAATTCAATGATTTACTGGAGTGAAAATATCGATGAATGGGCAGAAGTTTTTTCTAATGGGAATAAATCCGCAAAAGGTTGGTTTAACTGGAAAAAAGTTGGCGGTGCAGATGTGAAAGGAGCCGTTACTGGTGGCGTAACAGGAGCAATTACTGGCGCTGGTGCAGGAATAGGAGCATTAGGTGGCGGAGTTGGAGCTTCTGCCGGGCAAGCTGCATTAGAGTTGTGGAATCATTGGGTTAATTAAATAGATAAATTATGAAAAAATTAATTGTAGTTTTCTTTATTTTATTTTGTAATATTATTTTTTTACAAGCACAGAATTTTACGGCAACTATTTCACGTGAATATAATAAAGCTGAACATTTTTCACTTATAAATAATACTAACGATACTATTATCTCATTTGATAGAAATGGTCATATTAATTCTATTCAAGCAAGTGATAATAATTATCTTTTGAAGAAAAGAAAAGTACTGTTTGATAGTAAAGGTGATACTATTGCTTATTATAAAAGAAGAAATATATTATTCCCTTTACAAAATATAATTGTAACTGAGAGGAGAAATAAAAATGGTTGGATATATTATTTAGACAATCATAAAATTCTTGAAATAGATTACACTTATAATAAAGAAAAAAAGAATTACTACATTACTGCATTATCTGAAAATTTAGATGAGATTACAATTAATTTGTTGCAATTAAGTTTAGGTAGATTTGATAAGCGTGTGGTAATGGATTATGATGACGATGATGATTTCTCAACAGCAATAATAATTGCAATAATTGTAGCATTATCATCTTAATAAAAGCCCATAACAAGGGCTCATAAAACATTGCGAGTGGGGTGTAAGTTTGAATATTTATGCCTCGCTTTAAATTCTTTTGGTTTGATAAGTCTGAAGCCCGTGATTCGCAACGTTTCATAGCCCAATCGTCAGACTGTCTAAAAACCTCCTTATTAACAATTTTACTAAACTTATTAACAATCAGGTATTTATCTCTTAAATAATTTTGTAATTTACTTGTTTATCAGTAATTTAAGGTAAACAAACCGTAAAAATCATGAAATACATTACAGGAACAGACTGCTCGCAAATTAACCTGTTTCCTATTTCTCTTGACCAATCCATTGAACATGATAACGAAGTACGTTTAATTGACTTGTTCGTAAATAGCTTGTCATTAGATGAATATGGTTTTAAAGATGATTTTGTGGAGAATGGACGTCCGGGTTATCACCCTGCAGTATTATTAAAACTATTTATTTATGGTTATCTAAACCGTGTTCGTTCGTCAAGAAACCTGGAAAAAGAATGCA
>JAYEKP010000162.1:0-44947 GCA_034661075.1 Bacteroidota bacterium | reverse complement strand
AAGAAAATTATGGATATTTAAAAAACCTATTTTTAAAATTTTTTAAAGAAATTATTTACTATATTGAAACTGTCCATAACATTGATTTAACAAGTGATTAGGTATTACTTAACAATTTTTAAATTTTGATTTTTCCAATTATTTTTATTAATTTGTAGCCTCTAGCTAACTAACACTACCATTTTTTTGGTATGCCCCCTTTTATTTTAGGGACTTTTTAACTGTCACTTTTGGTGTAAGTTAAATATTATATTAATAATAAGTTTGCCACTTATTCATAGAGTTGTTGTGATTACAAATTAAAAAAGAGGAAAGTTATGGTGGAAAGAATAAATGACGAAAAAGTAAAAATCAGCCCAAAAGCGAACCGAATATTAAACCAACTTTTAGAAGAAAATCCACGATTAAAACAAATACTATTGCTTCCTGAACAAGAAACGATACAGGAATTAAAAAAATGGGCCGAAGAAGAGTTAAAACAAAATAGTTTAGCTTATAAATATTATAAAGGGGAAATAAAAGGAAGAAAACCCTTCGAAAAATTAAAATGGAAAGATTTCGCTTCAATCCGAATTTTAGATTATATCCATAATGCGAACCTTGAATACGAAGATCTAAATTTAAGAGGAAAAAAAGATATTAGTAATCCATTCCATATTTTATGGTTAGCAGCTAATCACGGGACTGGTGGTGGTAAACATTTATTTTTTCTTGACATGCTGGAGCTTTTCCGCCAGTTTAATGGAAAAAACAAATTAAACAAACCCAATATTGATAAAATACACGAATGGATGGACAGACATCCTTCCGGGCTCGATCCAGAAATTATGAAAGCCAGAAAAGAAAATAAACAACGCATTTTAAAAATTATTTTGGAGATGATTGATTCCGGGGAAATGAAATCGAGCAGATTTTCTTTCGATTCGGAGATGTCCTATGAAGGAAAAATGGAAAAAATGAACGAGTGGTGGAACTCAAAACTTTTCCATTTAAAGTTTGCTGTGCGTAAACCCGACCTGTTAAATAAAATGCTTGATTACTCTCTTGACCCGGATACAATGCAAACGCTTTATGCTGCTCAAGAAACAGGAATCCCATTTTTTGTTAATCCATATTACTTATCATTACTTGACACAAAAGATCGTACCAATGCCGATTTAGCTATTAGAGATTATATTATTTACAGCCAGGAGCTTATTGATGAGTTTGGACATATTGTGGCTTGGGAAAAAGAAGACATTGTTGAACCAGGAAAACCAAATGCTGCAGGATGGTTATTACCTTCAGATCATAACATACACAGACGTTACCCAGAAGTAGCCATATTAATTCCGGATTCGATGGGAAGAGCTTGCGGAGGACTATGTTCTTCATGCCAACGTATGTATGATTTCCAAAGAGGAAATCTAAATTTTAACTTAGACAAATTGAAACCCACTGAAACCTGGCCTAAAAAACTTATACGACTATTAAAATATTTCGAAGAGGACACACAACTCAGAGATATTCTTATTACAGGAGGTGATGCATTAATGAGCTCAGACAAATCGCTAAAAAGAATTCTTGATGCGGTTTATGACATGGCGCTTAATAAAAAGAAAAATAATAAATACTTAAAAGAAGGTGAAAAGCATGCGGAAATGATACGCGTAAGATTGGGAACAAGGCTCCCCGTTTACCTTCCACAAAGAATTACAGACGAGTTAGCAGAGATTCTAGCTGAATTTAAGCAAAAAGCATCACAAATAGGGATTAAACAATTTGTTATTCAAACTCACTTTGAATCTGCAATGGAAATTACGCCCGACACAGTAGAAGGATTAAAGAAACTCATTTCGGCCGGATGGACCATAACGAATCAAATGGTATTTACTACTGCCGGATCAAGACGTGGGCATACTGCGAAATTAAGAAAAGTACTTAATGATGTGGGGGTTTTAACCTATTATACATTCTCTGTAAAAGGATACATGGAAAATTACCACAACTTTGCAACCAATGCAAGAGCAGTTCAAGAGCAGCTCGAAGAAAAACGGTTAGGTATTGTTCCGAAAGAATACAATGAGCTTATTCATACATTCCCCGAAAATGCCGAAAATATGATCGAAAATATAAACTCTCTTCGAGAGCAAGCAAATATTCCGTTTCTTGCAACAGACAGAAATATACTAAACCTACCGGGTGTTGGTAAAAGTTTAACTTTCAGAACTATTGGCATTACAAGACAAGGAAGAAGAATTCTTGAATTTGATCATGATGCCAATAGAAGACATAGCCCTATTATTAATCAAATGGGGAAAGTTGTGATTGTAGAATCGAAACCTATTGGAGAATATTTAGGCCAAATTGAAGAGATGGGCGAAGATATTAAGGAATATCAAAATTTATGGGGCTATTCAATTGGAGAAACAGAAGAAAGAATGCCTATATACATTTATCCTGATTACGATTTTAAAATTACAGAAGAATTTACAAACCTTGAATTACAAGAATAATATTGAACAGGGTAGAAGTATCTTGCCCTGTTCAACTTAGCATTTCTAAACGGCTGGCATCTAATCGTAAAAAAATAAATAGTAGAATTGTAAACGCCCAAAGAGAAGAACCTCCATAACTGAAAAAGGGGAGAGGAATACCAATTACAGGAACTAATCCAATGGTCATTCCAATATTAACTGCAATGTGAAAAAACAATACCGAAATTACACCATAACCATAAATACGGCTAAAACTCGATCGTTGCCGCTCGGCAAGATAGATCAATCTTAATAATAGAATTATAAATAATGTAACAATAGTAGAAGTTCCTAAAAAACCCCATTCTTCACCAATCGTACAAAAAATAAAATCCGTACTTTGTTCGGGAACAAAATCATATTTGGTTTGTGTACCGCGCAAAAATCCTTTGCCCGAGAATCCTCCTGATCCAATGGCAATTTTTGATTGATTAACATTGTATTCTACGCCAAAAGGATCTGACTCTAAGCCCAATACAACATTGATTCTTTTTTGTTGATGTGGTTCAAGAAAATTATTAAAAACATAATCAACAGAATGGGTAAACAGAATGTATCCAAAAAGAAAAATTAATAAAATTATTACATGTCTGATTCTATATCTTAACACTAGAATGGTATAAACCAGTAAAGAAAGCCCTAATGCAATAAAAATTATATAATAGTAAGAAAGTCCAATTTCAAAAATACGATTTGCTCCAAAAGTGACTAAAACCGATAAAATTAAGATAAACAATGCAGCACCAGAATGCTTCAAATTCCGATGAATAAAAGTAAAAACAATGAATATCAAACCAACAGACAGCAATATTATTGTTAATTTCTCAAGAATTAATGCAAGCACAAACAATATTACCATAACAACACCAAGTACAAGAATCTCTGTGGATAATCCTTCGCGGAACAACACCAAAATAAAAACAAAGTAAACCAGTGCCGATCCTGTATCATTTTGAATAAATGTTAAAAGAGCAGGAATAAGGATAAAAGCAGCTAATCTCCAGTATGATTTAAACGTATTAATTTGTACATTATAAGCACTTAAATATCTGGCAATAGCAAGTGCTGTAGCAATCTTGGCAAATTCAGAAGGCTGAATCCTAAAAGATCCTAACTGAAACCAGGATCTTGCTGCATTTACCTCCACTCCCAAAAATAGCACTAAAATCAACAATAAAATCATTAAACCATAAATGGCATAGGCAAAATAAGAATAGAAATTAATATCAACCACAAATACTAAAAGAGCAATAACAATAGCTGCGCAAATCCATATCATTTGTTTCCCATAGCGCATAGAAAAATCAAATATGCTTTGATGTTCCTCGTTATATACTGCTGCATATATATTTACCCATCCTAAAAAAACAAGCAGCAGATATAAAGCTACCGTTAACCAATCGATACTAGCCCATATATTAATCCTTCTCCTCATCTGTTTTATTCATTAAATTTGCATTTAAAATATATTGCTCCCACCAGGGGATAGAAATTGAATCATTCAAATACTTTTCGATCATCAATCTAGCTGTAGGAGCAGCCCAGGTACTCCCAAAACCTCCATTTTCGATATAAACCGCAATGGCAATTTGTGGATCATGTTTAGGGGCAAAAGCTATAAAGATAGAATGATCTTCACCATGTGGATTTTCAGCCGTCCCAGTTTTTCCGCACACAACAATATCTTCTAGGTGTGCGCTACGGGCGGTACTTCCACTTCCAGGCTCTCCGTTAACCGCTAAATCCATCCCATCAATAACAATTTCAAAGTAAGTTGAATCAATTAGTGTATGGTGTTTTTCTTTAAATCTTGAATCTATTGTATAGTCGCCCTCAATTTCTTTAACACTATGTGGAGGGATATAATATCCTCTATTCGCAATAGCTGCAGTCATATTAGCCATTTGCAAAGGGGTAATACCCAATTCTCCCTGTCCAATAGCCAATGAAAGCACTGTTAAGGAGCTCCAGCTATTTTCGCCGTAAATACGGCTATATAATTCTTTGGAGGGGACAATTCCTTTTAACTCATTGGTAAAATCAGTGTTTAATTTTTGTCCAAAACCAAATGACATGATATACTTCTGCCATTGATCAAACGATTCATGGATAGAACTATATTTTTTATTATCAAGAATATTTCTAAAAACATTACAATAGTATGTATTACATGAAACTTGAATAGATTGTCTGAGATCGGTAGGGGATTTATGGAAATGGCATCCCACGCGTATATTTCTGGCATAATAAGCCCCATTACATTCATATTTTGTAGATGGGAAAAGTACTTTTTCCTGTAAACCAATTAAAGCATTGATAACTTTGAATGTGGACCCTGGGGGATATTGGGCCATTAACGCACGATTAAATAAGGGATTAAGAGTGTCTGTTGTTAAATTTATATAATTCTCTGTCCGTTTACGTCCAATAAGAAGATCGGGATCGTAAGTAGGTGAAGAAACCAAAGCTAAAATTTCACCTGTCGCTGGCTCTATAGCCACAATACTCCCAATTTTATTTTTCATTAATTTTTCTCCATAGCTTTGTAAGTCAGCATCGATGGTTGATATGATATTAGCTCCCACGTTTGCTTTTTTATCAAGTTTTCCTTCGGCATAAAGGCCCTTAATCCGATTATGCACATCAACCAAAAAAACTTTCACCCCTTTTTGTCCACGAATATATTCTTCATAAGATTGTTCGATTCCACTAATTCCGATATAATCTCCCGATTTATAGTAAGAATCCTGTTCAATAATTTTATCATTTACTTCTCCTACATAGCCTAAAACATGAGCAGCAATATCGGAAGGGTACCTTCTTAAAGTACGTGCTTGAACAAAAAATCCTGGAAATTTGTAAAGTTTTTCTTGTAAATGAGCATACGTTTTGGAGGATACTTGTTTTAAAAATATTGATGGCTTATACCTTGAATACTCCCTGGCTTTATTAATCGATTCTTTTACATATGCTTTATCAATATCCAATATCTGGCAAAATTCAGTTGTGTCAAATGGTTGTAATTGTAGTGGATTAACCATTAAATCGTAAGCGGCTTCATTATACACTAATAATTTCCCATTCCGATCATAAATTAATCCTCGGGCAGGATATTGCGTTACATATCGTATCACATTATTACTTGCCGACAATTTATAGGTTGGATCTACGACTTGAAGTATAAAAAGTTTAATGATATAAACTAATCCAATAATAACAATCAGGATTCCAATAATATATTTTCTAACGGCAAATGTATCCACAAACCAGGTATTTTAAAATCGTTTCGTATCCTTACGGTAAAAATATTGCCCAATTAAAATCAGTATAATAGAAAAAGAGGAGCTTAATATTACTCTTAGCAATGTTGCAAAAAAATCGGAAAATCTAAAAACTTCAATATAAAATAAAAATAAGTGATGGGCAAAAACTAAAATTGCCGAATATTTTAAAAACCAGGTTCCACCATAATATCTTAATTGAGGATACGTCTCGGATTCGTATCCATCGCGAGGAGCAATAATTTTTAATACAAAAGGCCTTAAAAAAGCCATAAAAACAGTTGCAGAACTGTGCATCCCTAATGTATTAGAAAACAAATCGATGGTAATCCCTAATAAAAAAGCAATTACAAGCAACAACCATTTAGGAGTTTCAAAAGGTAAAGTAAGTATAAATACCACATAAATATACGGGTTAATATAACCACTAAATTGTATATTATTTAAAACAAATACTTGTAACAATACAAGTAAAATAAAATTTACTAAATATCGTGGAACCGTTTTAATCATTGTTCTTTATTGCTTGTTGTTCTATTTCAAGTTTCTCCGTTTGTGTAAGATTTCCAATAATATTTACATCATTTAACTGCTTAAAATCAGTTGATAATTTTACATAAATTGTATAAAAACTACCCCCTTTTTCTTCAAAGTTATCAATATATCCTATTAAAATTCCTTCGGGATAAATGGATGAAAAACCACTGGTAATAACTGAATCCCCAACCTGAACATCAGCATGTAATGGAATTTCATTTAAGATTGCTGTATGAAAATCTTTCCCATCCCAGCTCAATGAACCAAAATAACCATTCTTTTTTACCTTGGCACTTATTTTAAAATCAAGATTTAAGAGTGAAATTACTGTAGCAAAATTTTCAGAAACACCTTTTACTACACCAACAATACTTCCGTCGGAAACTACAGCCATTTCTGGCTTAACCCCCTGTTCCTTTCCTTTATTTAAAGTAATGAAATTGTGCTTTTTATTAACCGAATTATTTACAACTTTGGCCGGAGTATAAAAATATCTTTGATTGAAAATAGTATCGTTAACATTCCGAAAAAACAACTCTTCCGAACGATAGGTTGACTCAATAATATTTAGTAATCGATTATTTTCTTCAACTAACTGTTGATTAATTTCTAGTAATGAAAAATATTCCTTCAACCCAGCCAATTTTTGATGGTATCTTCCAGAAAGCTCTCGAGTAAAATTAACCATTCGAGAACGTTGATAATAATTATTATTGACTAGTAAAAAGATAGAAAAAATTTCGATAAGAATGAATAATAGTAAAAAGTGAATTCTTAATAAAAAATTTAATAAACTTTTCATCTGTTTATAATTTTTATTTTAGAGGTCAGATGAAGCTCGCCAGAACAAATTAAATTCTCGCCTCACTCGTTTTATAATTTTATTATAATCCTGCGAGTGTGTGTCAAAATTTTTGTCATGCCTCGTTTCATATAATTTTCATCTTATCTTATTTCCAATTCTATCTCATCAGAAACGAAAATTTATCAGCATTTTTAAGAGCAATTCCGGTTCCTCGAGCAACTGCATGCAGAGGGTCTTCAGCAACATGAAATGGAATCCCAATTTTATCAGTCAGCCGTTGGTCTAAACCACGCATTAATGCTCCTCCTCCGGCTAAATAAATACCATCGTTAACAACATCAGCATAAAGCTCAGGTGGAGTTTGTTCTAAAACACTTAAAATTGCTGTTTCAACTTTTGAAATTGATTTATCTAAACAGTGGGCTATTTCCTGATAAGATATCGGTATTTCAACGGGCATAGCTGTCATTAGATTAGGCCCGCGTACGACATAATCTTCTGGTGGATTTTCCAATTCGGGCAAACAAGAACCTACATTAATTTTAATTTCCTCGGCTGTTCTTTCTCCAATTTTTATATTATGCTGATGTCGCATGTATGCCTGAATATCAGCCGTAAAAGCATCTCCGGCAATACGTATTGATTTATTACAAACAATACCACCTAAGGCAATAACAGCAACTTCAGTTGTACCTCCTCCAATATCAACAACCATACTTCCTTTAGGCTCCTCTACATCAATTCCCATCCCTATTGCTGCAGCCATCGGTTCATATATCATAAACACATCTCTTCCACCGGCATGCTCTGAAGAATCCCGAACAGCTCGCATCTCAACTTCAGTACTTCCGGAAGGAATACAAACAACCATTCGCAATGAAGGGACAAACATTTGCGGTTTTCGATTGATCATTTTAATCATACCACGAATCATTTGTTCTGCGGCATTAAAGTCGGCAATAACGCCATCTCTTAAAGGCCTGATCGTACGAATATTTATGTGTGTTTTTCCATGCATCTGACGTGCTTTCTTCCCAATAGCCACAAGTTTGCCGGTGCTTTGTTCTACTGCTACTATTGATGGCTCATCCACTACGATCTTATCGTTATGAATAATAATGGTATTAGCTGTGCCCAAATCTAAAGCTAATTCCTGAGTAAAAAATGAAAACAATCCCATTATATGTTATCTGTTTTTAATGATGTAATTAAATTATTTTAATGTTTAAAATGTCTCGTACCAGTAAATACCATACTTAAATTATGTTTATTACAAAAATCAACCGATTCCTGATCCCGCACTGACCCTCCTGGCTGTATTACGGAAGTAATTCCTGCCGAATGGGCTATTTCTACCGAATCAGCAAACGGAAAAAAAGCATCAGAAGCCATTACAGCACCATTTAAATCAAATTTAAAATTTTTCGCCTTTTCTATGGCTTGTTTTAAGGCATCAACTCGTGAGGTCTGCCCTACTCCACTTGCACATAACTGTTTGTTTTTTGCTAAAACAATGGTGTTGGATTTTGAATGCTTTACCACCTTATTTGCAAAAAGTAGATCTTCAACTTCTTTTTCCGATGGTGATTTTTTAGTTACCGTATTTAAAGCATTTCGATGCTCAGTCTTTAAATCCTTATCTTGCAAAAGAGCACCATTTAGCATGGAGCGAAATTGAACTTTCGGAAAAGAATTTGATTTTTGTATTAAAATTATACGGTTTTTCTTTTGCTTTAAAATTTCCAGTGCTTCTTTATGATATGAAGGGGCTATAATTACCTCAAAAAATATTTTGTTTATTTCTTCGGCTGTCGTTTTATCAACCTCTTTATTCGTAATTAAAATACCGCCAAATGCAGAAACAGGGTCTCCAGCCAATGCATCTTTCCATGCATCGCTTAAATTATTTCTGCAAGCTAGGCCACAGGCATTATTATGTTTTAATATCGCAAAAGTTGTTTCTTCAAATTCACTCATTAACTGAACAGCTGCTTCAATATCTAATAAATTATTATAAGAAATCTGTTTGCCATGTAACTGCTCAAAAATTTCCTTCAAATTTCCAAAGAAAAATCCTTTTTGATGAGGATTTTCTCCATATCTTAATTCGTTAACCGGAGTAATACTTTGCTTAAATGCAGGCGAATTAAAGTCCTGATTAAAATAATTAAAAATAGCAGTATCGTAATGCGAAGATACATCAAAAGCTTTTAATGCAAATTCTTTTCTATCGCGGGTTGACGATTCTCCCTTATTTTTTTCCAATAATGTAAGCAAATCCTGATACTGATTTTTTGATGGAACAATCAATGTATCTTTAAAGTTTTTTGCGGCAGCACGAATTAGCGCAATACCTCCAATATCAATTTTTTCAATTACTTCTTGTTCTGTAGCATCAGAAGCCACAGTTTGTTCAAATGGATATAAATCAACAATTACTAAATCAATGGTTGGTATAGTGTATTTATCCAATTCTTTTATATCATCAGTGTTATCTCTACGAGCAAGAATTCCTCCAAAAACTTTAGGATGCAGTGTTTTTACACGTCCTCCCAAAATAGAAGGATATTTGGTTAAATTTTCTACAGCGGTAACAGGAACATCTAATTTTTCAATAAATTTTTGGGTTCCTCCTGTTGAATATATCGTAACGTTTAGTTCATTAAGCTTTTGAATAATAGGTTCTAAATCAGCTTTATCGTATACAGAAATAAGTGCCGATTTTATTCGCTTTAAATCATTCATTTACACACAATTATTAAATTATCACAAAAATAGTTAAAAATTCTCGATATTCTTTAACTTTACAAACCTAAAATTGGTAAATCTTTGGCGATATTATGCACGATTGAATTACCGAATTAATTGTTCGAAAATATAAATAATCGTGTAAAAAAAAAATTTGGATATATATATTTATTAAAATCTTTTTAAAACGATTATTTTTATAACGGATGCTCTATTTATTACTCATAAAAGAAAATTTTCTTTTTGCATTTAATGCACTAAAAATCAATCGATTAAGAACCCTTCTAACTCTTTTAGGGATAACCATTGGCATTTTTGCCATCATTTCTGTTTTCACAGTTGTTGATTCCTTAGAAAACAATATTAAAGCCAGTTTATCCTCTTTGGGTGATGATATTGTTTATGTGCAGAAATGGCCATGGGCACCTGAACCAGGTGAAGAATATGCCTGGTGGGAATACTTAAATCGTCCGCTACCCTCCTTAAAAGAATATGAGCTTATTAAAAAGCGTTCAGACAAAGCACAATATGTTAACTTTGCTGTATCAACCATGCGTAAAGTAAAATATAAAAATCTTACCGCAACGGATGTTATCATTTGGGCTAACACCCACGAATTTGAAAAAATCCGAACTTTTGAGTTAGAAAACGGCCGATATTTTACACCTTTCGAATCAGCTACCGGAAAAAACATATGTTTAATTGGAGATCAAATTTCAAATGACCTTTTTAAAGGAATGGATCCGGTAGGAAAAGAAATAAAAATTCAGGGACGAAAAATTACTATTGTAGGAAAAATAAAAAAAGAAGGAAAAGATATATTAAATACCGGTGGAAGTCTGGATGAAATGATTGTTTTACCCGTAAATTTTGCAAAAACATTAATTGATATCAAAAGCGATAATGCGAATCCAATGATAATGGTTAAAGCAAAGGAAGGAGTCAAAATCCCTGAATTCAAAGATGAGCTGAGAAGTATTCTACGATCGGTACGTACATTGCATCCACAGGAAAAAGATAATTTTGCTTTAAACCAATCGAGCATATTAGATAGTGCTTTAAAAAGCATTTTTGGCGTAATAAATCTTGCCGGATGGTTAATCGGGGGTTTCTCGATTTTAGTAGGTGGTTTTGGGATTGCAAACATAATGTTTGTTTCGGTAAAAGAAAGAACCAACTTAATTGGGATACAAAAAGCTCTTGGAGCAAAACGATTTTTTATAATGTTTCAATTTTTGTTCGAGTCGGTTCTGCTATCAATGGTAGGTGGAATTATAGGACTAATTTTTAATTTCGTAGGAAGTTTATTAGCCAACACACAAACTGAACTTACGATTACTTTAACTTTTGGAAACATAATTTTAGGATTAACGATCTCAATTGTAATTGGTATTATTTCGGGATTTGCTCCTGCAAGATCAGCCGCCCGTTTAAATCCGGTTGAAGCAATAAATACTGCCTTTTAATAAAAATTTAAAATGCAAATATCTTTAATTTTCTAAAGATTGATTATATTTATGCCTTTAATTTAAAATTGCAAACTCAAAAAACCCAAAATGATGATGAAAAAAGTATCGACATTATTGTTTATCGCTCTAGTGTTATTTTCCTGTGGAACAAAAAAACAAAAAGAAAACCAGGAAACTACTACCAATAAATTAACAGCAATTTCTGTTGATAAAATTTTATCAAACACTTCCGATTATGTTAATAAAGAAGTTATGGTAGAAGGCTTGGTAAATCACGTATGCTCGCACAATGGCAAAAGAATGTTTGTTTTAGGAGAAAACCCTGATAATGCATTAAAAATTACACCAAATAACAAAATTGGTATTTTTGACAAAAAACTTGAAGGAAATACAGTTATAATAAAAGGGGTATTAAAAGAATTAATTATTGATGATGAATATGTAGCTCAACTTGAACAAGAAACTGCTGAAAACATGGATAATGAAGCGTTTCATGATCATTCTGATGGAGGCCACGAAGAAGAGGAAGAAGCTGCCGTTGACAGCTCTAAAATAAAACAGATTGAACAAATGAAAGCGGACATTGCTGAATCGGAAAAAGGATTTGTTACACAATACTGGATTGAAGCGAGTAAGGTTGAAATAAAAGAATGCGAACAAGAAGAAGCAAAATCAGATTCTTGTTGCGACGAAGAAAATAAAGAAGAGACTCATTAATTGCATATTAATCAGATATTAATAATTTTTAAAACCTAAAAATTAAATAGTAAATTTGTCCGAAGATTTAACCATTTTCGGACATTTTTTATCATTCATTTTTTTGCTATGAAAATTAGAAAATTAAATAGAGCCTTACACCGTGACCTGGGTTATATATTTTTTGCCATGACGGTTATTTATGGCCTTTCAGGTATTGCTTTAAATCATATCAATGACTGGAATCCAAATTATGTAATAAAAACAAAAGAGATACAAATCCAAAACACTCCTTTAAATCAGGAGCAGTTAACCCGAGAAAAAGTAATTGCCTTATTGAAGGAATATGCTTCTGACGAGAAATATAAAAATCATTACTTCCCGTCAGATAATGAAATAAAGATTTTTATTAAAGATGGCAGTGTAAACATAAACACCCAAACCGGTTCAGGAATGATTGAAACTTCAAAACGCCGTGCTCTTTTTCATCAGGTAAATTATTTACACTACAATCCACAAAAATGGTGGACCATTTTCTCCGATATCTATGCCGCTTCGTTAATAATTTTAGCCATTACCGGATTATTTATTCTCAAAGGGAAAAATGGGATTGCAGGGCGTGGTGCCTGGCTAACCATTTTGGGGACATTAATTCCTATTATTTTTCTGTTGCTCTATTACTGGAAAATCTTTTAAAAGAAATTAAAAAACACTTTTCCTATCATTAGGTAAATCAACAAACCCATAATATCGTTAACCGTAGTTATAAACGGTCCGGTAGCAAGTGCCGGGTCTATTTTAAATTTTTCTAAAATTAATGGTACAAATGTTCCAAACATGGAAGCAAAAATAATTACTGTAAACAATGCAGTACTCACCGTAATTGTTAGAGCAAAGGAATCACTAAAAATAAAATTATAGCCAAAAATTACCATCGACAAAACAATTCCATTTAATGTTGCAACGCCCAATTCCTTAAATAGCTTTCGCCCAATACTTTCAAAACCCATGGAGTTACTGGCCAATGCCTGAACAATTATAGATGAAGATTGCACACCCACATTACCACCCATCGCAGCAATCAAAGGGATAAAAAAAGCCATTTGAGGAAATAAACCCAATTCCATCTCGTAATTTCCCATTACCAAAGCAGCTAATATTCCGCCAAACAGGCCAATAAAAAGCCAGGGTATACGTGCACATGTTAATATCCATGCACTATCTGTCGATTCTACATCCTGAGTAATACCAGACATTAACTGATAATCACGCTCGGCTTCTTCACGAATCACATCCACCACATCATCAATAGTAATACGCCCTATAAGTCGGTTTAGAGCATCAACCACTGGTAAGGCAACCAAATCATATTTATCCATAATATGAGCTACTTCTTCAGAGGGAGTATCGGCCTTTACCGCGATAACATCTTCGTTGATAATATTTTTTATTTTGGTATTTGCAGGGGTTAACAGTAATTTTTTTAATGACAACGTTCCTTTTAAAACCTTATTATCGTCAACAACATAAACATAATACACCTCATCCACATCTTCGGCCTGTTTACGCATTTCTTTAAGACAAGTAGTTATACTCCAGTTCTCATTAACGGTAATTAACTCCTTCGCCATTAAACCACCGGCAGAATTTTCGTCGTAGTTCAACAGGTCGACAATATCGCCGGCTTGTTCAAGGTCATCAATAAATGACAATACTTCTTCCTGTTTTTCTTCCGAAAATTCACCAATCACATCGGCAGCATCGTCAGAGTCTAATTTATCGATAAATTCAGCAATCGTTTCGCTGGGTAATACCTTTAAAAACCGTTCACGGTCATCTTCCTCTAATTCAACAAGCACATCCGCAGCCTTTTCTCCATCAAGCATTACATATAAAAATCGAGCTTCCTCAATATCAATCTCATTATAAATTTCGGCAATATCAGCCGGATAGAGATCTTTTATCATTTTAAAAGCTTCTGTTTCCTGGTCGTTTGTAATGTAACTTCTCAGCTCATCGATAAATTCTTTGGTCAATTCAAATTGCATAACCTTAATATTTTAAATTTCACCATTTTTTAATTTCTCATCCACAAGATTTGTTAACAAAACAAAATCATCAACATCTAACTGCTCAGGCCGTTTTGTCAAAATCTCATGGCCAATCTGTAAATTTACTAAAATAGTTTTTAATGAATTGCGCAATGTTTTCCTTCGCTGGTTAAATCCTGTTTTTACGATACGAAAAAACAATGCTTCGTCACAATTTAATGCTTTTCTGCTATTTCTTTTCAGATGGATAACTGCAGAATTAACCTTAGGTGGAGGATCAAAAACTTTTGGGCCTACCGTAAAAAGATAATTAATATCATAAAAAGCCTGTAATAACACGCTCAATATCCCATAGGTTTTATTTCCATGATTTGTTTTTATCCTGTCGGCCACTTCTTTTTGTATCATACATACCACATCGGTTACAAGATTACGATGCTCAAGTACTTTAAAAAAAATCTGACTGGATATATTATAGGGGAAATTACCTATAATAGTTATAGGATCGTTAAAATAATCATTCAAGTTTATTTTTAAAAAATCTTTATAAATTAATTTATCACCCAGGGCAGGGTAGGTTGCTTTTAAATAATCAAACGACTCGATATCAACTTCTATGGCATAAAAATCTATATCAGGGTTATTAATTAGCTGACTGGTTAAAATTCCTGTTCCCGGGCCAATTTCCAACACGGTATAAGAGTCACACCGGTCAATTGCTTTAACAATTTTCGTGGCAATATTCTTATCCTTTAAAAAATGTTGTCCAAGATGTTTTTTGGGTCGTACAAAGCTCATGTAATCCTATTCAAAGTTGTCAGGTTGTAAAGTTCTAAAATCCTACATCAAAATCAAATGCACCATACATAGAAAATGTAAAAATAATATCATATACAAATGAATTTACTAAAAATGGTATATTTGACAGGCAAATCTTTCTTTTAAATGAATAAAAAAATCCTTAAATATTTAATTAGTGTTGTCATTATCGTTCTTTCCTACGGATTTATTTATCACAAGTTAAAAAACTATGAAGCGTTAAAAAACTTCACCATACAAGATTTTAAAATTACCCGGATGCAAATAATATTCGTTGTATTGGTATTCCTTGGAATGATTTTAAACTGGAGTATTGAAGCTATAAAGTGGAAAGAGTTAGTAAAAAAAATAACCCAAATCCGTTTTCTTAAATCATTGCAAATCATTATTACCAGTATTACCATTGGTATATTTACACCTAAAAGAATAGGAGAAATTGCCGGAAGAGCATATTTTCTGGAAAAAGGAAAAAGAACCTACGGATTATTGGTGGCAGGAATCGGAAGTTTCGCCCAACTAACGGTAACCGTTGTAATGGGTTTAATAGGCTTTACCCTTTTTTTGCTTTGCTTTCCTGATAAAATATATATTAACTCATTATTTAATGAATTTACTGCACTATTTATTTTAATTTTTACACTCTTATTGCTGTGGTGTTTTTTGAATGTACAAAAAATAAAACCACTTCTTTTAAAAATTCCTTATCTGCAAAAAAAATCTAAACAAATTCATTTCTTATCCCAACAATCCAACAATTCATTATTGGTTATATTGCTTTACAGCTTTTTGCGATATTTTATTTTTTCTTCTCAATTTTATTTATTGCTATTAATTTTTGATGTTCAAATCCTGGTATTAGAAAGTTTTGTTGCTATTACTCTAACTTACTTTTTTATGTCTCTCATTCCTACCACTACTTTAGCCGAATTAGGAATAAGAGGTTCGTTAGCTCTATTTTTTATTGGCATGTTTACTCAGCATATTTCAGGTATTATTCTTGCAACTATTTTTATTTGGATAATTAACATCGCCATTCCAGCCATTGCTGGTGCTCCCTTTTTATTGATTCATCAAAAATAATTTATATATTTGTTCTTTAATAAGATATTAATATCTTTATTTCTTTTATGACAGGAAACAAATTACTTAAAATCGCTCTATTACTTAGCATTATTACAATTGCATATAATGTAGCCGAAGGTATTGTATCCATTTATTATGGATTGGAAAATGATACCTTATCCCTTTTAGGATTTGGTTCGGATAGTTTTGTAGAAATAATTTCGGGAATAGGAATTGCCCATATGGTGCTACGAATGAGGTATTCAAAAATCCAGCAACGCGATAAATTTGAAAAAACAGCGCTCATGGTAACCGGGATTAGTTTTTTTATTTTAACTGTAGGAATTATTATTGGCTCAGCAATTAACATTATCCAAAACAACAAGCCCGCAACCACCCTTCCGGGCCTGATTATCGCAAGTTTATCCATACTCACCATGTATTTCTTAATGAGGGCCAAGCTAAAAATTGGCAAAAAATTAAATTCAGATGCCATAATTGCCGATGCGAATTGTACAAAATCCTGCTTATATTTATCGGTTGTTCTATTGGTTTCAAGTGGTTTGTATATGATTTTTCAAATTGGATATATAGATATATTAGGGTCTTTAGCTATAGCCTGGTTTGCGTTTAAAGAAGGCAGGGAATCCTTTGAAAAAGCACATAGCAACCAACTAAGTTGCTGTGGAGATGATAATTTTTGTCAAAAACAAGATTAAATAGTAAACATTTTACAACTTTTTCTGTTTAATAATTAAAATATAAAGCAAACTATAATTATAAAAGCTTAAGCGCACTTCGGGGTACAAGGTTAATAACAAGGTAATTTTTCTCATAATCATTTTCTTTAACACTCCGAAGCCGCTTATTTTAAAATATACAGGAGGTTATATGTCTTATTATATCAATAAAACACTACAAACAAATTTCAATTCTGCCGTTAAACAAGTAAAAGATGCATTAAAAGAAGAAGGGTTTGGCGTTTTATCAGAAATAGATGTTGATGAAACCTTAAAAAATAAACTGGATATTGATTTTAGAAAATACAAAATTCTGGGGGCCTGCAATCCACCCAATGCACATAAAGCATTGCTTACGAAACCAAATGTTGGCACTATGTTACCCTGCAATGTTGTAGTACAGGAAATGGATAATAATACAATTGAAGTAATCGCCGTTAATCCACAGGCATCCATGATGGCTATAAAAAATGATGAACTACAAAAAATTGCAGGTAACATAAAAGCAAAACTGGAAAAAGTTATCCAATCCCTTTAACAAAAAAACAAATCGTATGCTTTACTTAAAGCTTTTGCTATTTGCAGTTGCAATTACTGCAATAATAATGGTAATATATGCCATAAAACGCAAACAAAATGACAAAACTGATTTTAAGATAGAAACAAATCCCGAAAAATATAAAAAAATAAAAGAAGAAGGGATTTATATCGCATATAAACAAGAAAACGAAAAATAACGATGCATACAATAAAATTTAAAACCAACTTAAAATGTGAGGGTTGTAAAAATGCTGTAAGGCCTTTTTTAAATCAAATAGATGCCATAAATTCGTGGGATGTTGATTTATCGCACAATGACAAAATATTAACCCTTGAAGCAAATACAATTAGTGTAGATGAAATTGCTGCACAAGTTAAGGAAGCATTTAAACAGGCTGGATACATGGCCGAAAAAATTTAGAAAGTAATCCATGGACATCAAAAAAGAAACATACCTGGTTAAAGGAATGAGTTGCGCATCATGTGCGCAAAGTGTGGAGAGTATGCTTTCTTCCTTAGAAGGTATAAAACAGGCCAATGTTAATTATGCCAATGCAAGTGTTTTGGTCGAATTTGACGAAAACACTGTTTCACCCTCCGATATGGAAAAAGCAGTGAATGACATTGGCTATAAACTGATTATTGATAATACTCCGAAAAATGTTTCTGAATTGGAGGCACAAGAGAAATTAAAACTTAAAAAAGCAAAACAGCGCGCTTTTTATTCTATTGCTTTTGCTATCCCGGTATTTGTTATTGCAATGTTTTTCCCAAACATCCCTTTTGCTAAATGGATAATGATGCTCTTAACTCTTCCGGTAATTGTTTGGTTTGGCCGCGAATTTTTTGTAATCGCCTGGAAACAGGCTAAAAACAAATCCACGAACATGGACACCCTCGTGGCTTTGGGTACGGGGGCTGCCTTTTTATTTAGTACCTTTAATACCATTTTCCCAGAATATCTTTTATCCAAAGGATTACAGCCGCACGTTTATTTCGAAGCAGCTACGGTTATTATATCACTAATTTTATTGGGACGTTATTTTGAAGCAAAAGCAAAATCAAGAACTTCCAATTCCATCAAAAAATTAATGGGATTAAAAGTAAAAAATGCCCGCGTTTTACGAAACCATAAAGAAAGCGAGATACCCATTGATGAAGTACAAAAAGGAGATATCCTTATTATTCGTCCGGGAGAAAAAATACCAGTGGATGGAGTTGTAATTGATGGGGAATCATCGATTGACGAAAGCATGATAACCGGAGAATCCATACCTGTTGAAAAAACAAAAGGGGATAAAGTCATTGGTGCTACCATTAATAAAACCGGTAGCTTTACAATGAGGGCAGAAAAAGTCGGTAAAGACACCATGCTTTCGCAGATTATTGAAATGGTCAAGAATGCCCAGGGTAGTAAAGCGCCTGTGCAGAAAACAGCCGATAAAATTGCTTCCATATTTGTTCCGGTAGTAATACTTATTGCCTTAACCAGTAGCTTAGTTTGGTATTTTGCCGGCCCGGAGCCAAAATCAACTTTTGCTTTTGTAACGCTGGTTACAGTTTTAATTATAGCCTGTCCCTGTGCCCTTGGATTGGCTACGCCAACCGCATTAATGGTAGGAATTGGGAAAGGCGCCGAAAATGGTATCTTAATAAAAAATGCCCAAACCCTTGAATTTGCAAAAAAAATTAATGTTGTCGTTGTCGATAAAACAGGAACAATAACCAAAGGAGAACCTGAAATAAACGAAATTGTATGGCTCAAAAGCGATATAAAACGCGACCAGATTTTGGAAGATATTTTAGCCATTGAAAAAAAATCGGAGCATCCATTGGCCGATTCTATTGTTAAATATCTAAATCATTTATCGAACAGCAGTCTGAATGTAGTAAAATTCAACAGCCAAACAGGGTTTGGTGTTTCTGCCACACTGAACGAAAGTGAATATTTAATTGGCAATTACCAGTTAATGAAAAAAAACAATATTGATATTGAAGGTGAACATCAATATTTTAACCAATACAGCAATACGGCGCAAACCCATGTTTTTGTTGCTAAAAATAAATCGTTAATTGCTCTTATCACCATTTCCGATAAAATAAAAGAAAACTCGGTTCGTGCTATTCGCAACTTACACAAATCAAGGCTACAAGTACACATGCTAACCGGAGATAATTACAGCACCGCCAGGAATATTGCACAACAAACCGGTATCGACCAGTTTAAGGCAGAAGTATTGCCACAAGACAAACAGGAATATGTTAAAAAATTACAACAAAAAGGATTTAAAGTAGCTATGGTGGGTGATGGAATAAATGACTCTCCTGCCCTTTCGCAAGCCGATATGGGAATTGCCATGGGACATGGGACCGATATTGCCATCGAAAGCGCCGATATTACACTGGTTAAAGGCGACCTCGAAAAAATTGCAGCCTCCATCAATCTTTCTAAAGCTACACTGAAAACAATTCGCGAGAATCTTTTTTGGGCATTTATTTATAATATTATTGCTATACCTATTGCAGCAGGTGTTTTATATCCCGTAAACGGATTTATGCTTAACCCGATGATTGCGGGCGGAGCGATGGCTTTTAGCTCAGTATCTGTTGTACTTAACAGCTTGCGATTAAAATCAAAAAAATTGTTGTAGTAAAATAATTTTTGGAAACTCCCTTTTTATTCCTATTTTTCGCTTTCATTTTTAATGGCTATGGATATTATTTTCAGGAATAAAAAATTTTTTGGATTTATCTTCTGGTTTTGGCTTAACTTCATTCTTCTGGTTTCTATCCTTCCCGGAGGCCCGGAGATGAAAGCAGAATTTAACGATAAATCCATTCGACTGGATTATCTTTTACATTTCATCGCTTATTTTTCATTAGCTATTTTTTACTTGCTATGGAAAGCCAATAAATATTTTAACATTAAACCACGCTTGTTATATAGCTTTTTAATCGGAGGATTCATTTTGGCTGCCGGCAGCGAAGCTATTCAAAGCATGATTCCCGGCCGGACATTTAATCCATATGATTTTTATGCCAATGCTGCTGGTATTATCTTAGGAATCATTGCGCCGAAAATCCTTTTCTATAAAAAAAAGTAACTCTACCAAACACCTGCAATTGGAGTATTGCAATTTTTACATTTACCATTTACCAAATTATTTTGTGTTATCCGAAAACCTTTTCGTTCAATAACCATTTCCTTACAATTGGGACAATAGGTATTTTCTGCATCTGTGTTGGGAACATTGCCAATATAAACATATTTTAATCCTTCATCCATAGCAATGGTTCTGGCTTTATTCAATACACTTACAGGAGTTGCTGGCACATGGGTTAACTTATACATGGGTGTAAAACGGCTAAAATGCAAGGGAGTATCCTCAAAACCATTTTTATACAACCATTGGCACATTTGTTTTATCATTTCCAAATCATCGGTCCAGTCCGGTACAACCAGGTTGGTAATTTCGAGCCAAACGCCTTCTTCTTTTAAAATTTTTAATGTATTTAATACAGGTTCAAGAGAACCGGCATTAAGTCTGGCATAAATTTCATCGCTAAAACTTTTCAAGTCGATATTGGCAGCATCTACATATTTTGCCACATCGCGCAAAGGCTTTTCATTAATATACCCGGCAGAAATCATTACATTTTTTATTCCATGCTCTTTGGCTATTTTTGCCGAGTCGTAAAAATACTCGTAAAAAGCAATCGGTTCTGAATAAGTATAAGCAATAGACTGACAATTATAATGTTTAGCCTGTTTATAAACTTCTGATGGCATTAGATCATAGTTCCTTGTATCTTTAGGGCTAACCTGAGATATTTGCCAGTTTTGGCAATTTAAGCAGGCCAGGTTACAGCCGGCAACAGCCAATGAAAAGGAGCGGCTTTCGGGTAAAAAATGGTATAATGGTTTTTTTTCAATTGGGTCGACATGCAACGAGCAGGGATTACCATAACCTATGGAATAAATTTTCCCTTGATAATTAACTCTCGAGCGGCAATCGCCTACTTCACCTTCTTTAAGTGTACATTCATTAGGACAAATCAAACATTTTGCGCCGCGGGGTGTATCGATATAATACCGGGACAATTTACTCCATTTCCAAAGGTCATCGGTTGATAAAGAGAGTGTATTTATTGCATGTAACTTTCCTGCTCCAACTACAAAAGCACAGGAACCTAACAATCCGTATTTTAGAAATTCTCGTTTATTTATTCTGTGCTTACTCATAACTCCCTTTTCAATTTAAAAACGAATATTAAAATCATTTGTTTTTCAAAATTAGGGTTGAATTTGACGAAATGCAATTATTTTATCATCCTAAACTAAAAATTTTCCTGAATCCATCGCATTAACAATGTATCATGAATAACATACTTATTCTTAATTTTTATAATCAATTCTTTTTCTTGTAATGCCTTTATCGCTGTACTCATAGTACTTGTAGATGAAATATTATGTTTTCTTAAAAATGCTCCACTTGTAGGTTCGCTTACGGGGGCATCTTTAGATAAAGCAACCAAAACACGCCATTGAACAGATGTCAATAAATTTCTATAATTCGAGAAAACAGTCTGTTCTTCTTCCAGAATTTTCAAAAAAGTATCCTGTACTAATTCCATGGTAATATTTTCATTTAAACTATATAATCTGTTACAAACCAACTGAACATAATAGGTTTGTAAGTTTGTCCAATCAAATATGCGGCTTATTGCTTCTTGTTTAATTGTTTTATTATTATTCTTAAAATGATACTTTATAAAATGGCTGTATTCATCAGGATGAATATGTAACAACTCAACAATCTGAGTACTTCTGTAAAATGGTTGTCCATGTTCTGTAAAAAGTGAAATCATAATGTTACGGTGACTACCACTAAAAACAAACCGGATTCCGGGAAATTCCTGCACCAACGACCGAATAAAAGCTTCAGGACTCTCTTCCTGATACCTGGTTATTTGTTGAAATTCATCAAGGGCTATAACAACTGTTTGCTTTTGATTAGATAAAAACTCTAAAATTGTTTGTAATGACAATTTTGATTGATGATAATCTGTATATCTAAACTTTATTGATGGGTTACCAGATATAGGGTCAAACTCTATTCCGGCGCCAATATTCCTGATAAAATCTTGTATTTTTTGAGATAAGCCGCGTTTCTCAACACTCCCAAATTTGCGAACTACAGCTGTAGCAACTCTCTGAGTTAGGCTTTGCAACGAATCTGTTGATAAAATATCAGCATAAAGAGTAATATAATTATTATCTTTTTCTAAAAAATGAAACAAATGCTGTATTAATGCTGTTTTTCCTAACCTTCGCAAAGAAAACAAAGTAACATTACGCTCATTCTTAATCGCTTCAGAAAGTTTTGCATACTCTTCGTTTCTGTCACAAAAATACTCTTTTGAATAGTATCCTGTTAATATAAATGGATTAGATGGGTTTTGTTTCATGGTTCTGTATTTTACGTTGCGTAAATTATGAAACGCAATTTACGAAATGAAAATCAAAAATCAAAAAGTTATTTTTTAACCCATACCCACCCGGCAACAAATAAATTAAGTATTCCGGTAATTACCACCGACCATAAAAATCCTGCTACAGGAACTAAATAAATTGCAAATAAAAGAGCTCCGGCAGCTGCTCCCAACAAATCTAATCCGTAAACATTCGAAGCAATAACACCATGGTCGTTATGACTCAACTGGGTGGCCATAGAAAATACAACGCCCGTTGAGATAGAAATAAAAGCAAGTAAAAGAAAAAAAGTTATAAAAATAACCACGGCGGGTAAGTAAATATTTTTAAGCAAAATAAAAATAGCCGGTAATACAAACACAAAAGCAGCAATAAGTAATAGTATACGGGAAAAGAATCTCCGGTCGATGGTCTTAAAAACTTTAGGCGTATAATATGCACCTACAGCTAATCCTCCCATAAAAATCATAATAAACATTCCGGCCACAACATACACATATCCATAAATAACCTGAAAAACAAGCAAAAGCACAAACTCAATACTTGTTCCGGCAAAACCTGCTGCAAAAACACCTTTATTTACGGCACTTGCCCGAACAAAAAAGAAACCTGAAAATAACAAAATAATAAGCGCCGGTAACCAGTAATTAACATCAAAGTGACTGAGCCATAATTTAATTTGGCTTTGATAACAAACCGGATTGTAACTTTTATTCAGCGGCACATCATCGGTTAATTGCTCCATAATCATCTGGCTGCGGCTTTTTAATAAGTCATCATCAAAATAAAAGGAATTAACATATTGGGTTGAAATATTTTTTGCTGCTATTTGTTTCGTTATTTGGTAGGTTAATTCTTTATCAGACACCAGAATATAATCTTCGCTACCCGGCAAAATCATCACATGATTAAATGCTGTTTTTAATGTTTTATTTAATATCGATAGCAGATTACGGGCTTCCTCATTTAAGTAGTTCGAACTTGACGGCATGGAAAAAGAGATCACCGCATTTGGGGTGAGGTGGTTTTTTAGCAACAAGAAAAATTCCTGCGAATAAAATCTATTAAACTGAATTGTAGAAGGTTTGGGCAGGTTAATAATAACCACATCATATTTTTCGTCTACACTTTTTAGATACCTTAATGGATCATCCTTTATTATATGCACAGGTTTCAGGCTATCGATTTTAAAAAAATCTTGGGCTATTTTAATAATCCACGGATTAACATCTACATAATCAATTTTTTGAACGGGATATTTGACAATTTCATCAATAATCCCGGTAATAATTCCTGAAAGCACCAGCACTTTTTCAGGATTATCATGCTGCACCATAGGAAAATGAGCTGCTTCTTCTTTAATGGTTACATCACCTGATGAGGCCATCAACACATTATTTTCGTAATAATTGGTTTGCTCGGCTTGTTTTGTAATGGCCAGCACACCAAAAGGAGTATCTTTGACAAACTGTATTTCCTGTTTAGGAAAAGAAAGCTCACGAACCGATTTATCCAAATCGTTTTGAAAATACAAAAAATTAAAGGCCAGAAAAATAAAAATCAGGATACCGGAAATAAATGGATGATTGGTTTTAACAGCTAAATAGAGTGTAACAACCACGCCGACAGCCATTAAAATATACAAACTTTCGAATGTTTTGAAATACCATATCAGCACAAAATTTAAAATTATTCCACCCATCATACTTCCTGCAGACTCCCAGGCATAAGTTGCATCCACCTGGTTTTTATCGGATAAAAAAGATTCGTCTTTGGCAATTAACGTAAAGAGCATGCCGGCGATAACACAAAACGGACTAAGCAAAAACAAAGAATAATAAAACACCTGGGTAATACCTACCATCACCCCGCCGGGGTAAAAAGTATTCCACAAAAAATGAAGCAGGAAGACTGTTATAGCAGGAATAAAAATCAGAACGGCGAGCAAAGAAAAAATTATTTTTTGGCGGTTCTGGTGCTTTTTAAAAAACCGCCCGATGTAGGCTCCCAATCCGGTAAGCAACATCCAGTTTGCCAGAATAATTCCGATAACCAATTCGTTCCCGTTAAAAAAGGTAAGAAACTCACGCAACAAAATAATCTGGGTGATAAAAGTGATAAAACCCAGCAAAATAATACTAGGCTTCGTATATTTTAAAAAAGCTTTTTCCATAGCATCTTTCTTTCAATAAATTTCAGGGAACTTTCCAGAGTTTAGAACCATTTATAAAAATTACTTACATGTCTTTTTCACTAAACACAAGCGCTTCGTAAATAAAAATATCGGCATCCTTCCATCCATCCCATCCAATACCGGCTTTACTCCGGGCACAATGTCCCAGAAACTCATCTTTGGTCCATCCGGTTTCGTGCGCTACCTGGGGCAAAAATGTTCCGGTAGCAAATCCTTTCTTTATGTAAATCCCATGCCGGCCCATTTCAATTTCATCAATCGACTCAATCTTTTGCAAGGGGGTTAATACAGATATTTCCAGGTCTATTTTATCCATCTCATCAGGCTTTACCGCCGGGAACCGTGGATCTTCGGTTGCTGCAGACACAGCCATTTTCTGAACAACTTCATACAAAGGCTCATTGGCCGAAAATCGTCCGATACAACCACGCAGGGCGCCATCCAGATGTAAAGTTACAAATGCCCCACAATGTTCCTGCATGGCAGGAGTAATTGCATTTTTATCTATATCCGGCATTTTACCAGATTCCAGATATTCATTAATCGTTTTTCGGGCTATTTTCAATAAATCAGCCTTTTCTTCTTTTGAAAGTTTAAATTGATTTTCAGACATATTTTGATTTTTTTTCCTGGCAAAAGCAATAGCATGATATCCTACAACACGACTTTTATCTCCGGTTTCGTCGCCTGAATTCTGATAATCGACAGGGATAACATGAATATCCTGCATATCCTGTGTAATAAAAAGCACCGACAAAACAGCATTCCATCCACACATGCTGGTAACCAGATTATTAATATTTGCTGATTCATTTTCACTAATAGCATCCGTCACACGGCTCACTGAGTTAGCCACAATGGCCTCTCCGGTTCGTTGGTCTACTTTTTTTGCATCATCATACGTTGGATAATGAGAAAAATCGGTACTGATGACAAACAAATTATGCTCATTAAAATAAGATTTTAAGGCAGCAGCAATTTTTTTACAATCCTTTAGATTTTGGGTTCCAATGACAATGGGTACAATCTGAAACGCCTTATTCATTTTATACTGTAAAAAAGGCAACTGTACTTCAATACTGTGCTCTGCTTTATGCGCATCGGGATGATAAATCAAAACATCATGCTTATCAATTAACTCGTTGGCCAGCTCGCGGTTTACTTCTACTTTTCCCAACGGTGTAATGTAATCACCAGCATTATAGATGGAAGCTCCATTAAACATTATCTGGTGGCTGGGGGCCAGAATAAAAATATTGTCATAGGCTTTATCCGGATCGATTTGGTTAAAGGCCGATGCTGCCACTTTTCCTGAATATGGATACCCGGCATGGGGTGAAATAATGGCTAAAACATCATCATACGTTTTAACCGTTTCGCTGCGGGCAAATAATGACTCCAGCATCTTTTGCAATGATTCAGGTTTATCGGGATAAAAAGAACCGGCAACAACGGGTTTCCTGTCAATACCATCCTGTTGCTTTTTATCCCCTTTAGTGGTTTGTGAATTACAGTCTACTGTTAAAAACAAAAAAAACAAAACCGCCAAATATCGGGCAATGATTTTTAACCACATCATAAAAAATGAGTTTTGAGCTAAGTTAAAAAAATCAACCGCTTAATACAAAACCATAAAGTAATTTTACAGTCAAACCCAATATTTATTTATTACTTTTGAAAATAAATCATTCTACAATGAATTTTTTCATCACATTTTCATTGCTTGTTCTTTTGGTTTATGGCATTACCATCGTTTCTTTTGCGTTGGGATGGTTTAAGTTAAACTATTTTAGCTTCACGATTCAACCGGCAAAAAAACCGGTTAGCATTGTGATTGCCTGCCGAAACGAAGAAAACAATTTAGCTCAATTATTTCAGTCGTTGTTACAACAAGATTACCCGAAAGAAAATACTGAAATCATTATTGTTGATGACCATTCCGAAGATAACACCTATTGTGGTTTAAAACAATACGCAGCCAAACACAATCAGCTGAAAATACTGCAAAATCCAGACACCCAACAAGGAAAGAAAGCAGCACTGGCGTATGGCATTCAACACAGTACTTCAGAAATTATTGTAACCACTGATGCCGATTGCCAGATGGGCAAAAAATGGCTGTCTGAATTGGTTGCTTATTACACCATCCATAAACCGAAAATGGTTATTGCCCCGGTAGCTTTCGGCCCATTAACAACTATTTTTGCCAAATTTCAAGCACTGGAATTTACAAGCCTTATCCTATCCGGAGCAGGAGCCGCAGGAATAAATAAACCGATAATGTGCAATGGTGCAAACCTGCTTTTTGAAAAATCGCTGTTTAACAATAATGCTTTATCTACAAATTATGCTTCGGGGGATGATATTTTTCTTTTACTGCAGGCAAAGAAAAAGAACAGCAGGGATATTCATTTTATAAAATCGAAGGATGCCATAGTTTACACAATCCCAAGCCAAAGCCTATCCGGTTTTTTTAATCAACGTATCCGGTGGGCTTCCAAAAGCAAAGCTTATCGCGATTTTGATATAATCATTACAGCCCTTACGGTTGCAGCCAGTAATTTTTTACTTGCCTTTTGGCTTATCCATTCCCTTTTTCATCCTAACCAATGGAACATTTTTATTTTACTTTTTGTTATTAAATCGTTGGCCGATCTGCTTATTCTTATTCCAGGTACCAGATTTTTTTACCAACAAACATTGTTATGGCTATTTTTGCCACTGCAAATCCTCTATCCATTTTATATTGTAGCAACAGCATTTATGGGCTGGTTTGCAAATTTTTCGTGGAAAAGCAGGAAATTAAGATAAAATCAATATTTTTGATTCATGCTTTTTACAAAGAAAAAAGTTACTATTAACGGTTCGTTAGATTACCTTGCCTGGCAAAAATTTAAACGAAATAAATTTTCGCTGGGTGGTTTGGTATTTATCCTTCTCATGGTGATAATTGCTATCTTAGGCTATTTAATTACCCCCGATAAATCACCTTTTGCCAATACGCAAATTCTGGAAATTGCTGCCAAGAAACCCGGTTTTAGCTGTACTATGGTTAAAGTCAAAAAAAATGAAAAAGAAAACAACAAAGGAGTTCTGCATACCATGCTATTGGGCAGAAACAATACATATTCCTACATCCCTGTTAATACATATCATTTCGAAAATAATAATCTAATTATTGAAGCTTTTAATGATATTGAAGGCGAAGAGCCTTTATACCAAACGTTGAATCCGGTGAATGTTGTTTTTCCGGTAGCTTTTGGCACAAAAACAGTAGTTGAAAATAATCAATTTGTTTTTAAAGATATTGAAGGAAAGATAAGAACCATTCCATTCGGTGAGCTCAAAGAAACAATTAAACAAAATCATATCGTAACCAAAAATTTTTTGCTGGGTACCGACCGTTTTGGCCGGGATTTGTTAAGCAGGCTGCTCATCGGTGCACGTATATCTATTTCGGTAGGATTTATTTCGGTTTTCATTTCTTTACTCATCGGGATAACCCTGGGGTCTGTTGCCGGCTATTTTAAGGGCAAAGTAGATGATGTAATTATGTGGCTAATTAATGTCATCTGGTCTATTCCCACCCTGCTGATGGTTATTGCCATTACACTGGTAATAGGCAAAGGTTTTTGGCAAATATTTATAGCTGTTGGATTAACCATGTGGGTAGAAGTAGCCCGTGTGGTTCGCGGACAGGTATTGAGCGTGCGCGAAAAAGAATATGTGGAAGCAGTACGGGCCTTAGGCTTTGGTCATGCACGAATCATTTTCAAGCATATTCTTCCCAATGTAATCAGCCCGGTAATCATTATTTCGGCTGCTAATTTTGCAACGGCCATCCTGCTCGAAGCCGGCCTGAGTTTTTTGGGTATTGGCGTACAACCACCGGTTCCATCATGGGGAACCATGATCAAAGAACATTACGGGTATATTATTATGGATAAAGCCTACCTGGCTATCCTTCCCGGACTGGCTATCATGCTTTTGGTACTTTCCTTCACATTGGTTGGCAACGGGCTTCGCGATGCGTTAGATACCAGAAGGTAATTTCTTCAAAATTGCCAATAAAAAACTAACTTGCTAAAATATGGAAATTTTACAAATTCCTTTTATTGGTTATCAAATAAGCTAACCCAATAAAGAACCCAATATATCCGGTTGCAAGGATAACGGTTAACCCCAATGATAAACTTTCAGGTACTAATCCTATTTCCTGAAAATCCAACGAACTTTTACCAGAAGATGTAGTAAATGATTTTTCTGAGGTCATGGTTAAAAATTCAGGTGTTGGGGTAAGGTTAGAAATGATTTTGGCCGGAAAGAACCGTCTTGCTTCGGCTTTAAACATCAACCGTACAACGGGTTCAATAATCGCAAAATACAATAAAAACATAATAATTGACAAAGTATTATTTCGAAAAACCAGGGCTATCAACATCCCTATAGCCATATAACCAATGGCCTGTATAAAATAAATCAATATAAGATATGATTTTTCAAAGATGATATCCATGGTAATACCATTAGAAAAAATCATCCCAAAAATAAGTATGGCAAGCAAAACCATTAAAAAGGTATAAACAGCAATAGTAACAATCATAATTAATTTACCGGTAATTAAATCACTCCTGCTTAATCCGTTAATGACATTTTGCCTGAAAGTACGAAAAGAAAATTCGTTACTAACCAGTAAAATGACAACAATAGCTAAAAACAGGTTAAACCAGCTGGCTACCCATGGGAAAAACTCCCAGATATTAGGAAACTGATAAAGCCCTTTGACAGAAAATCCAGGAATACTAAAATGAAACCGGGAAACGACCAAAACAACTAAAAAGAAAAGTAAAAAATGGATAATCATCAACGTTTTAAAAGCCGGGTACGAAAGTGTTTTTATTTTTTCGAGCTCAAATAATTTTTTCATTTTTTTCGAGAATTGTGTTTAAATTACTTAACTAATTGAAGGAACTGATCCTCTAAACTTTGTTTTTTTAATAAAATTTTGGAAAGGATAAAGCCTTTTTCAAAGCAATATTTGTTCAGATCAGCAACAGAATTTCCTTGCTCCAATATCACTGCCAGATCTTTGTCAGATTTTAATACTCTTTTAACAAAATCAGCTTGTTCCATCGTTTGTTCCAGTTCGTCTATTTTATCACTTTGAATATAAACCATATCATCGGTAGCCAGGAGTTCTCCTACTTTTCCATGGGCAATTAAATCCCCTGATTTTAAAATGGCAACATGCGAACAAACTTTTTCTACCTCATCTAAAATATGGCTCGCCAAAATAATAGTTTTCCCCTCATTTGCTTGCGATTGGATAATATTTCTTACTTCGGCAAAACCTTCGGGGTCGAGGCCATTGGTGGGTTCATCTAAAACCAGTACTTCCGGATTACCTACCAATACGGAAGCAATTGCAAGTCGCTGTTTCATTCCTAACGACAATGTATTGTATGCAGAGTATTTGCGTTTAAGCAAATTAGTAACACCTAATGCATAGTTAATATCGTCTTCAGGAGCATCTTTAATTCTGGCTACAATTTTAAGGTTATCCCATAAGGATAAGTAGGGATAAAAATTAGGCGTTTCAATTAAAGAACCAATACGACGACGCGTTAATTTATCCATTGGTTTATCAAACCATCTATAGTTCCCCATATTCGCTTTTAAAATATCAAGAACTACGGCAAGGGTGGTAGTTTTACCACTTCCGTTCGGCCCTAATAAACCATAAACTTCTCCTCTGTTAACGGTAAACGAAAGATTATTTATGGCTAAAATATTCCCATAGCTTTTACTTAACTGATTAACTTCTAATACTTTTTCCACGTAGTAATGTATTTTTTTAGTTTAAAAAATAAGGGAATTAATCCTTCCCTTATATTTTTTTATTGTAAAGACGAATAAGGTTGTCATTAGTTACCTAATTCAGAAAAGAATTTTATTCTCATCAACCGAACATCTTCTTCTGAGTACTCTTCTTCGCCCAGTTCTTCTAAGGCTGCTTCGATCGATTCTGTTTCTGCTTCTTCTCGAAAATATTCATAAATATCCTCTTGTTTATCTTCATCTATTACATCATCAATGTAATAATCAAGGTTTAATTTAGTTCCCGAATGTACGATTGATTCAATTTCATCAAGCAAGTCATGCATTTCCAGGCCTTTGGCATCAGCAATATCGGGAAGTGGCATTTGCCGGTCGATACTCTGAATAATATAAACCTTTAATCCGGATTTATTAACGACCGATTTTACTACCATATCTTGTGGCCGGATGATTTCTTTCTCTTCAACGTATTTCTTGATTAAATCAACAAATTTCTTGCCGTATCGTTGCGCTTTTCCGGTACCAACACCTACAATTCTGGTCATTTCTTCGAGATTAATCGGATATTGAATGGCCATATCTTCTAATGAAGGATCTTGAAAAATAACAAAAGGTGGCAAATTCAACTCTTTAGCGACTTTTTTTCTTAAATCTTTGAGAATATTAAACAGCTCATCATCCACGGCACCCGTTTTACCAGATCCGGCTTGACTATCCATTTCATCATCTTCGCTTTCGTAATCATGATCTTTAGTTAAGGTAAAGGGTTGTGGATTTTTCAAATATTCAAGTCCTTTTTCGCTTACCTTTAGTAAACCATAGTTCTCAATATCCTTATCAATAAAACCGGCTATCAGTGCCTGGCGAAGAACAGCATTCCAATGTTTAGTATCTTTATCAGATCCTTCACCAAAAATTTCCAATTCATGATGCTTATAGGATTTAATCGCAGAATTTTTTACTCCCGCTAAAACATTAGCAACATGTTCCGCTTTAAATTTTTCTTTAACATCCTGTATTGCTTTTAAAGCTAATACCACATCATCTTTTCCCTCAAACTGTTCTTTCGGATGTAAACAGTTATCACAATTCTCACAATTCTCCTGTTCATATTTTTCACCAAAGTAGTGAAGCAACATTTTTCGGCGGCAAACAGCAGATTCAGCATAAGCAACAGTTTCAAGCAAAAGTTGTTTGCCAATTTCTTGTTCAGCCAATGGTTTGCCTTGCATAAATTTTTCCAGCTTTTGGATATCTTTATAACTATAAAAAGCAATACATTTACCTTCGCCACCATCACGGCCGGCACGGCCAGTTTCCTGATAATAGCCTTCCAAACTTTTTGGAATATCGTAATGAATAACAAATCGAACATCCGGTTTATCAATTCCCATTCCAAAAGCAATGGTGGCAACAATTACATCCACATCTTCCATTAAAAATTTATCCTGATTTCCGCTTCGTGTAGCGGCATCCATTCCGGCATGATAGGGCAAAGCTTTTATGCCGTTAACCTTTAATATTTCTGCAAGCTCTTCAACTTTTTTACGGCTTAAGCAATAAATAATACCTGATTTCCCGGAATTATTTTTAATAAATTTAATAATTTCTTTGGCAGCATTAACTTTAGGCCTTACTTCGTAATATAAATTTTCTCGATTAAACGACGATTTAAATACATTGGCATCAAGCATATCCAGATTTTTCTGGATATCACTTTGTACCTTTGGTGTTGCCGTTGCCGTTAAAGCAATGACTGGAGCCTGTCCAATTTTGTTAATTATCGGGCGTATACGTCGATACTCAGGCCTAAAATCATGGCCCCATTCCGAGATACAATGCGCTTCATCTACGGCATAAAAAGAAATTTTTGCTTTTTTTAAAAACAGAATATTCTCCTCTTTGGTTAGTGATTCGGGAGCTACATAAAGCAAACATGTTTTACCGTCTAAAACATCTTGCTTTACTTTTTGCATTTGTGTTTTGGTAAGTGATGAATTTAAAAAATGGGCTATCCCCTCTTCGGTACTAAAACCACGCATGGCATCAACCTGATTTTTCATTAAAGCTATTAGTGGTGATATAACAATAGCCGTACCATCCATAATTAAAGATGGTAATTGATAACATAATGATTTCCCTCCACCCGTTGGCATTAAAACAAAAGAGTCGTTCCCGTCAAGAACATTCCGAATAACCACTTCCTGGTTTCCCTTAAACGAATCAAAACCAAAATATTTTTTGAGGTACTCTTTCAAAGAAATATCAGCTCCTACACTCATGTCAAATTATAAAGTAAAATGATTTAGGTTATTTATAAAAGAAATAAAGATTTTCGAGATGAACAAATTTTTTATCTATTTATAAAACATGTTTTAAATCGAATCCTTACTTGTTTATTATAAAAATAAATACTTTTGTATTTATAAATTTACAATAATTTTTTTAAAAAGATAATATTGCGGAACATAAATATGTTTAATTAATCAAAATTAATATAAACCGCATATTAATCATTAACAAACAAAAAAATGGATATTAAAAATTTAGCAATAAATACAATTTTGCAAGAAGCAGAATCGATTAAAAAACTTGCCGGATATATTGATAAAGACTTTGAGGAAGTTGTAAAATTGATTTATCATAGCAAAGGCCGGGTAGTGGTAACCGGCATTGGGAAGAGTGCTAACATTGCGAATAAAATTGTTGCCTCACTTAATTCTACAGGCACCCCATCTGTCTTTATGCATGCGGCAGATGCTATCCATGGGGATTTAGGAATGATTCAAAATGAGGATGTTATTATCTGTATATCAAAAAGTGGTAATACCCCGGAAATTAAAGTTCTCGTACCCATCATAAAAAGCAGGGGAAACACATTAATAGGCATGGTTTCGTCAACCGATTCATTTCTAGCCAAACAAGCCGATTATGTGTTGAAATCAACGGTTGATAAAGAAGCCTGCCCGAATAATTTAGCACCCACATCAAGCACCACAGCACAGCTTGTTATTGGAGATGCACTGGCAGTATGCCTGCTGGAGTATAGAGGATTTTCGTCCGAAGATTTTGCCAAAGTACATCCTGGTGGAGCCCTAGGGAAAAAACTATATATGCGAGTTAGTGATTTATATAAAAATAACGAAGCTCCTAAAGTATCTATTAACGAAAATGTTAAAAATGTAATTATTGAAATCAGCTCCAAAAGGCTTGGAGCAACAGCAGTTTTGGATAAAAAAAATCAATTAAAAGGGATCATAACTGATGGTGATATTCGAAGAATGTTACAGAACTACGATCATTTTGAAAAACTAACCGCTAAGGATATTATGTCTCCCAATCCTAAAACAATCTCGAAAAACGAGCTGGCTATTAATGCATTTAATCTAATGGAGGGCAATAATATTACCCAGTTAATTGTGGTTCAAAAAGAAAAATATTTAGGAATGGTTCATTTACATGATATTTTAAAAGAAGGCATTGTTTAGCATGGCAGGTAGCAACAACATGACTTTTTTAGAACATCTTGAAGAATTAAGATGGCATTTGATACGGGCATTTGCATCCGTTATCATTGTTGCTATTGTGGCATTTATCTTTAGCGATATCGTTTTTAACCATATTATTTTAGCACCCAAAAATCCTGATTTTTTTACCAACAAAATGCTTTGCTTTTTAGGGAATAAGGTTAACATTCCCAAACTATGCATTAATGCTGAACCCTTTCAGATTATTAATATTAAAATGGCAGGGCAGTTTACTATTCATATCACTATTTCTATTTTTGCAGGGATAATTCTTGCTTTCCCATATATTTTCTGGGAATTTTGGAACTTTATAAAACCTGCATTATACGAAAATGAATTAAAACACAGCAGAGGAGCAGTAACGATTAGTTCTCTATTATTTATAATGGGTGTGTGTTTTGGATATTTTATTATTGTTCCTTTATCCATCCACTTTCTGGGCTCTTACAATGTTAGCGATCAGGTTTTAAATCAAATCAATCTTAAATCATATATAGGAACGGTGACCTCCGTTACATTGGCTGCAGGAGTAATTTTTGAACTTCCAATATTAATTTATTTTTTAAGTAAAGCGGGATTGGTAACTCCTGAATTTCTCCGGAAATACAGGCGGCATGCTATTATTATAGTTATGGTGCTTGCCGCAACAATTACTCCTCCCGATATTTTCAGCCTGATACTGGTTACATTTCCCTTACTAATTCTTTACGAAGCGGGAATTGTTATATCCAAAAAAGTTGTAAAAAAATTACAACCTTAAGGTTATTAGGCTTATTTTTAATATTTGATTAACCGTTATCAGAATGAAAAGAAGGCTTTGTACCTGGTTATTATTTATCATCTTTATTCTGCAATCAACACTTGCTTTAAGTCAAATTACCAAAGTAAGAGGTGTTATTAAAGATTCCGAAACAGGTGAGCCTATCTCTTTCGTAAATGTTACATTTAAGAATTCATCCATTGGAACTATCACGAATACATCTGGTGAATATTTTTTAGAATCAAGGCAAAGTTTTGATTCTATTCTTGTTTCCTTTGTTGGATACAAGCCTCAGGCCAAACCTATTAATGCACTCAGCTACCAGGTTATAAATTTCAACCTTGAACCAAACATATATGAAATTGAAGAAGTTGTAGTACTTCCTACCGAAAATCCGGCACACCCAATTCTAAGAAACATCATTGCCAATAAGGAAAAACATAATCCACGAAAATACGACTCCTATACCTATAAATTATACAATAAAATAGAAATTGATATAAACAATGTAAACGATCAGTTAAAGAATAACAGGTTATTAAAAGATTTCCAATTTATTTTTGATTATACCGATACCTCAGCTATTACAGGGAAACCCTATTTACCTATTTTTATTACCGAATCGTTTTCTGAATACTACTATCAAAAAGAACCTAAAATTGAACGAGAAATAATAAAAGCAACTAAAATATCGGGTGTTGAAAACGAAAGCCTTTCGCAATTTACCGGAAAGATGTACCAAAAAATAAATATTTATGAAAATTTCCAAAGGGTATTTGAACCTGGCTTTGTAAGTCCTATTGCCAATTTTGGTTTGTATTATTACAAATATTATTTAATCGATAGCGCTTTTTTAAATAACCAATGGTGCTATCACATTTCTTTTGTGCCCAAAAGAAAACAAGAGCGAACTTTCCATGGAGACTTCTGGGTGCACGATACAACATTTGCCATAAAAAAAATTCAAATGCGAATGGCCAATGATGTTAATATTAATTTTATTAATGATTTTGTGGCAGAATATGAATACGATCAAATTAACGACAGCATTTGGTTTATGAAAAACGAAAAACTCTTTTTCGATTTTAACCTTACAGACCGGACATTAGGATTTTTCGGAAAAAAAACAACACATTACAAGAACATCAATATCAATGCAGAACTCCCAAAACAGGTGCAAAAAATTAATGATAATGTAATGGTAGAGGAAAATGCTATTATTAATGATGAAAATTTTTGGATAAAAAACAGGCCTATAAACCTAACACCTAAGGAAATAAAAATATACGAGATGGTTGATTCCATAAAGCAAGTGCCTATTTACAAAACATACGAAAAAATAGTGATGATGTTTGGAATGTATCATTACGAGATAGGATTATTTGAACTAGGCCCTTACTATAAAATCTTTAGCTTTAATGAGATTGAAGGAAACAGAATCCGCTTAAGTGGAAGAACAAGCAATAATTTCAGTACAAACTTAATGATTAATGCCCATGTTGCTTATGGAGAAAAAGACAACCGCTTTAAATATGGTGGGGGTTTTATTTATTTATTCAACAAAAATCCAAGATTAGCTATTGGGTCACAATATAAATATGATATCCAACAATTAGGGCAAAGCCCCAATGCATTAACCGAAGATAATTTTTTTACTTCTATCTTAAGACGAAATCCTAACTACAAACTAACGATGGTAAAAGACTTTAATGTTTTTATCGAAAAAGAATGGTTCCAGGGATTTTCCAACATGCTTACATTCAATTACAAAAGCATAGAACCAACAAATTATATTCCTTTTCAAAAAATAACACAAACAGACATCGTAATGTTTAATGCAGTAACTACCAGCGAAATTAACCTAAATATCCGATTTGCTAAAAATGAGAAATATTTACGAGGTGAATTTGAACGTATAAATCTTGGAACCAACGATCCTGTGATAAACCTTAATTTTACAGCAGGAATAAAAAATCTTTTAGGATCCGATTACGAGTATTATAAAGTAAATGTTAATCTGGCACACAAAGTACCCATAAGCCCGTTAGGATATTTCAAATATATTATTGATGCAGGCCAGGTTTTTGGGACTGTTCCTTACCCTCTATTAAAACTACATGAGGGAAATGAAACGTATGCTTTCGATCGGTATGCATTTAACATGATGAATTATTACGAATTTGCAAGTGACAGGTATCTAAGCGTTTATGCCGAACATCACTTTCAAGGATTTTTCCTGAATAAAATTCCATTAATCCGAAAGTTAAAATGGAGGGAAGTAGTCTCTGGGAAGGCTTTAATTGGAGAACTAAGTAACCGGCATGAAAAAATTATGGATTTCCCCGAGGGATTATATCAAGTTAATGATCCCTATTTAGAAGCAGGAGTAGGTATTGAAAATATTTTTAAAATAATTAGAATAGATGCCTTGTGGCGTTTATCGTATCTTGATCATGAAGATATCGAAAAATTTGGATTACGGGCAACCGTACAAATTATATTCTAAAAATTGCATTAAAAAAATCATACATTTGTAAAAAATAATTTTAAGAATGAGCCAGGAGCATCAAGTACAATTAAGGACCGAAAATCTGATAAAAAAATACCGCTCGAGAACTGTCGTAAACAAAATTTCTGTTGACGTTAAGCAGGGAGAAATTGTAGGCCTGCTAGGGCCAAACGGAGCCGGTAAAACAACTACTTTTTATATGATTGTTGGATTGATTACTCCATATTCGGGTAAAATTTATCTTGACAATAAAGATATTACCAAAGAACCGGTATATAAACGGGCACAAATGGGCGTTGGCTACCTGGCACAAGAAGCCTCCGTATTTAGAAAACTAAGTATCGAGGATAACATCAAGGCTATATTAGAGATGTCTGACATGTCTAAAGAAGAACAAAAAGAACGGCTTGAAAATCTTTTGGACGAATTTGGATTACAAAAAATACGGAAAAGTTTAGGAATACAACTGTCCGGTGGGGAAAGACGAAGAACCGAAATAGCCAGAGCACTGGCCATCAAACCAAAATTCATCCTCCTCGACGAACCATTTGCCGGAGTTGATCCTATTGCTGTTGAAGATATTCAGGAGATTGTAGGAAAATTAAAAGAAAAAAATATCGGTATTTTAATAACAGATCATAATGTGCACGAAACTCTTTCAATTACAGACCGTGCTTATTTACTTTTTGAAGGTTCTATATTAAAAGCTGGAAATGCCCAGGAGCTTGCAGAAGATGAACAGGTACGACGGGTTTATTTGGGGAAGAATTTCGATTTAAGAACCATTGGGTTAAATAATGAGTAAAGAGCTGAAAAATAAAAAATTGTATCCACTACAAACTTTTTTTCTGATTTTTCTTTTTCTAAAAAAATTATAATATATTTGCACTCACTTTTGCGGATGTGGCGTAATTGGTAGCCGCGCTAGACTTAGGATCTAGTGCCTTTGGGCGTGGGGGTTCGAGTCCCTTCATCCGCACAAAAACGTAACAAACCGCTGCAACAATCGATAACCATTTCGATTGTTTGGCGGTTTTTTAAAATTTGTAAATGCTCAAATCAAATTACAGATGAATATAGTAAAAGAAAACATCGACGAATTAAATGCCTTATTAAAAGTTCAGATAACCGAAGAGGATTACGCTGAAAAGGTAGAAAATATGCTGAAAGACTATCGCAAAAAGGCACGAATTGACGGATTCAGGCCCGGGAAAGTACCCGCCGGACTTATTAAAAAAATGTACGGCAAAGCCATTTTAGTTGAGGAGGTAAATAAACTTATATCCGAATCACTTACCAATTATATCCGCGAAGAAAAATTAAATATTCTTGGCGAACCATTACCCAATAAAGATCAAAAAACTATTGACTTTGATCAGGATAATGAATTTGAGTTTGTTTTTGATATAGGCCTTGCTCCCGAAGTAGATGTAAAACTGTCAAAAAAAGACAAAGTACCTTATTATGATGTTAAGGTGGACAAAAAATTGCTCGAAGCACATACCGACAATTATCAACGACGGTTTGGAGAATTTGTGGACATTGATAAAACTACCGACCATGAAATGTTAACCGGTAATTTTACGCAACTGGATGAAAATGGAAATCCGCTTGAAGATGGAATAAAAACCGAAGATGTGAAAATTTCCATTGAATACATAAAAGATAAAGATATTAAAACAGCATTTGCCGATAAAAAAGTAGGCGATATGGTAAAATTTGATGTACGAAAAGCCTATCCAAGCGACTCGGAAATTGCTTCGATGCTTAGAATCGACAAAGAAAAAGCAAAAAACATTACTGGTGATTTTGAATTTAAAATCAATCAAATTCAAAAATTTGAAAAAGCGGAGGTAAACCAGGAACTTTTTGATAAAGCTTTTGGCGAAGGTGTTATCCAATCAGAAAAAGAATTTAATAACAAGTTAACCGAAGAAATAAAAGAAAACTTTAAGAAAGAAGCCGATTACCGATTTTTAATCGATGCCAAAGAAAAACTGGTAAACAAACTAAAACCGGAATTACCCGTTGAATTTTTAAAACGATGGTTGGTTGCAATAAACGAAGGTAAATTCACTCCTGAACAAATCGAAGAAGAATTTCCAAAATTCGAAGAAGATTTAAAATGGCAAATTATTCGTGACCAGATCATTAAAGATAACGAAATTAAAGTTACTGAAGAGGAAGTGCTTGAGGTAGCCAAAGAGGTTACTGCTGCACAATTTATGCAATATGGGTTGAACAATCTGCCCGATGAGCAGTTAGAAATGTATGCTAAGGAAATTCTAAAAAAGGATAGCGAAAAACGAAATCTTTACGAACGAAAATTCGAAGACAAAGTACTGGATCACATCAAAGATTCGGTAAAACTAGACGAAAAAGAAGTTACTACCGAAGAATTTCAGAAACTTTTCGAGGATGAACAAAAGAAAAATAAATAATTTCGTCGAAACGTAAAATTCGTTACCTTTATAAACCAAAAATTAAACAGGTATAATTATGATTCCAAAAGACGAATTTAAAAAATATGCAACCAAGCATCTTGGTATTAGCAGCTTGTCGATGGAAAAATATGCATCGACATATAACAGTTATATTTCACCTACCATTATCGAAGAACGCCAGTTGAACGTAGCTCAAATGGATGTTTTCTCGCGATTAATGATGGACCGTATTATTTTTCTTGGCGTCCCTATTGACGACTATGTAGCCAATATTATTCAGGCTCAGTTACTGTTTCTTGAATCAACGGACCCTGCCAAAGATATTCAAATCTATATGAATACGCCCGGAGGAGCTGTTCATGCAGGACTGGGAATTTATGACACGATGCAATATATTTCTCCGGACATTGCCACCATCTGTACAGGAATGGCCGCATCGATGGGAGCTATTTTGCTGGCAGCAGGAACAACCGGGAAACGTTCTGCGTTAACTCACTCGAGAGTAATGATTCATCAGCCTATGGGTGGAGCTCAGGGACAAGCTGCCGATATTGAAATTACAGCTCGTGAAATCCTTAAATTAAAAAAGGAACTTTACGAAATACTGGCAAAACATTCGGGTAATACCTATAAAAAAATCGAAAAAGATTCGGACCGTGATTACTGGATGACTGCCGAAGATGCTAAAAAATACGGAATGATTGATGAGGTGTTAATCAGAAATGAAAAGAAAGAATAAAAAGATTTAATCACATTTTTATTAAACCGCATATTAAAAATGCGGTTTTTTTATTCTAATTATTACCGTAAATTTGTAAAATATATTAAAAAAATTTCATGATGGATAAATGTTCGTTTTGTGGGAGAGATAAAAAAGATACCAATCTTTTAATTGCAGGATTGTCAGGACATATTTGTGACCGATGTATTGAGCAGGCACATGAAATTGTGCAGGAAGAATTGCGCAAAGAAGGAGAATTTGATGTTAATCAAATCGAGCTGCTTAAACCTATAGAAATTAAAGAATTTCTTGATCAGTATGTAATTGGCCAGGAGGAAGCCAAAAAATATCTTTCGGTAGCTGTTTATAACCACTACAAAAGGTTAATGCAGGAAAACCAAAAAGATGAAGAGGAAATTGAAATCGAAAAATCAAATATTGTACTGGTTGGCGAAACAGGTACCGGCAAAACCTTATTGGCCCGAACTATTGCCAAAATGTTACACGTACCATTTACCATTGTCGATGCTACGGTATTAACCGAAGCGGGATATGTGGGCGAAGATATTGAAAGCATTTTAACACGGTTGCTTCAGGTAGCCGATTATAATATCGAAGCTGCCGAAAAAGGCATTGTTTTTATTGATGAAATTGACAAGATTGCCTGTAAAGGCGATAATCCTTCAATCACCCGTGATGTATCCGGCGAAGGTGTGCAACAGGGATTACTAAAACTGCTCGAAGGCTCAATAATAAATGTACCGCCTCAGGGTGGAAGAAAACATCCTGACCAAAAGATGATTCCTGTAAATACTAAAAATATTCTATTTATTTGTGGCGGTGCTTTTGATGGTATCGAACGAAAAATCGGGCAAAGGCTCAATACCCAGGTGGTTGGATATGCAGCCAGCAGAGAAAAGAATCAGATTGACAGAAACAATCTATTGCAATATATTGCTCCACAAGATTTAAAAGCATTTGGACTAATTCCTGAAATTATTGGACGAATCCCTGTGCTTACTTATTTAAATCCATTACATAAAGAAGCGCTTCGTAAAATTCTTACTGAACCCAAAAATGCAATCATCAAACAGTATAAAAAACTGTTTAAAATGGATGGTATTGATTTGCATTTTGAAAATGATGTATTGGATTTTATTGTGGAGAAAGCCATAGAGTTTAAACTTGGAGCTCGCGGATTACGTTCTATTTGTGAAGCAATCATGATGGATGTAATGTTTGATATGCCTTCGAAAAAGGACAAAGAAATTACCATTACTCTCGATTATGCTAAAGAAAAATTGGGTAAAACCAATATACAAAGGCTCAAAGCAGCCTGATTAATTTTAATGTTACATTTAAATTTTTTAAAATCCTAATCGTGGTTTACATTAAACAGTCGCTTCCGGCGACTGTTTTTTTATGCCCTCTAATCCGCCAAGCCGCTCCAAGCGGCTAAGCGGATATCGGATATTTAACCTTTTTTCCGGTCCAGCAGCAAAATAGAAAATGGATATTTATTCTTTTCATCAGATTCAAAATCACGTTTTTCCGTTAATTCCCATTCATCCATATCTATTTCCGGGAAAAAGGTATCTCCTTCAAACAAATGATGAATTTTAGTCAGATAAATCCGGTCGACCAGAGGTAATGCCAGTTCATATATTTTCCCTCCACCGATAATGAATGCTTCAGAATCGTTTTGGGCTTCTTTTATTGCTTCTTCGAGCGAATGTACAACAACACAGCCTTCGGCAGAATAATTTTTATCGCGGGTAATAACTACATTGGTGCGGTTAGGCAAAGGCCGGCCATTAGACTCAAATGTTTTTCGGCCCATAATAATATAATGTCCACTGGTTGTTTCTTTAAAATGTTTTAAATCTCTGGGCAAATGCCAGATTAAATCGTTGTCTTTTCCTATGACGTTATTTTCTGCTACAGCTACGATGATTGAAAGCATAATGAATTGGTTTATTCGTTAATTAGTCTATTTGTTAATTAGTGATTAAGAATAATCAATCCAAAGAACTTATTTCCCGGGATTGTTGTTTCTTAAAAATTAATGTATCCATTCAATTTCCCTTGAACAGAACTTACCCTTTTCACTAATTCTTCATAATTTTCATTATGTATTAAATTCCTTTTATAGGATTTCTCAATCCAGGTTTTAGTTTCAAATAAAGAACCTCTACCATAATAACAAAATTACAAATTCTCCTTATAAAAAAAACTTCCATAACCCTCTGAAATATTTGCAGCAATTGAATCTGCTGATTTTACAATCTGCTTTCCAATAGTATCCTTTGCAAAAAAATCCCAGTTTGAAACAATGCCCCAAATTTTATCAGCTAATTCATTAGCTTCATTATAAACTTCTAAGTCTTCAATTTTATTAACCATGATAAAATCTTTTGATATTACACCTCAACCAATAAACGATTAAACATCAAAATATTTTACACCGAAATAGCCCCTTTTATATGTGGGTGCGGATCATAATTTTCCAGGACAAAATCATCAAATTCAAAATTAAAAATACTTTTCTTTTCAGGATTTATTTTAAGGTTAGGTAATTTTCTGGGTTCGCGGGTAAGCTGTAATTTAACCTGCTCAATATGATTTAGATAAATATGTGCATCCCCAAGAGTATGGATAAACTCAAACGGTTTTAACCCGGTAGCTTGTGTAACCATTTTTAGCAATATAGCATACGAGGCAATATTGAAAGGCACACCCAAAAAAATATCAGCACTACGTTGATACAGCTGTAAAGACAATTTACCATCGGCCACATAAAACTGAAAAAGAATGTGGCAGGGTGGTAAAGCCATATTTTTTAAGTCAGCAACATTCCATGCACTCACAATATGCCGGCGTGAATTTGGGTTATTTTTTATAGAATCGATGATTTGTGAAATCTGGTCAATAGATTCTCCATTAGGTGCCGGCCAGGAGCGCCACTGGTAACCATAAATATTTCCAAGGTCTCCTTTTTCATTGGCCCACTCATCCCATATACGAACCTTATGCTCGTTTAAATATTTTATATTGGTATCGCCATTTAAAAACCACAGCAGTTCATAAATAATCGACTTAAGATGAAGTTTTTTAGTAGTTAATAACGGAAATCCTTCTTCGAGGTTAAATCGCATTTGATATCCAAAAGTACTGACAGTTCCTGTGCCGGTACGGTCTTCTTTTTTTATCCCGTTAGTTAATACATGATCAAGTAAAGTTAAATATTGTTTCATGTGTTTATTTTTTATTGTTTTTAAAATCACATGCCTGCCTGTCGGCAGACAGGTAATTGCATAAGTAAAATAATCATTTTGTTTGATATGTAAATATTTATTTTACTTATGCTTATTTCATATCATCGCTGGATTCTTATCTTGTAAAATGATTGCATGTAAAATTAAAAAAACAATAAGCAGAAACGATCCGTTCAGGAAAATTCTATTCAACAATATTTTTAAAAATAGACTGTTACTCTTTCAAATCCCTTATTTAATCGATAAAATAGTTGTTAATAAAAAACATTTAGTATATTTGCGTATTTAATTACCAAATTAGCCTAAATAGAATTGTTATGTCGAAAGTTGTATCCATGTCAGAAGCAGCATTCATTGCATTGCATGGTATTATTTTAATTGCTCGCGAAAAGGAAGGATTAAATGTACTGAAAATTGCTGAACGAACGAACACTTCCAAACACCATGTGGCAAAAGTAATGCAGCGTTTGGTAAAAGCCGGATATTTAACATCACATCGTGGCCCCAGCGGAGGTTTCGAACTACACAAAAAACCGGAAGATATCAACTTCCTCGAAATTTATGAAATCATCGAAGGGCCTATAGAAATGGGTAAATGCCCGATGGATAAACTGGTTTGCCCTTTTGATAAATGTATCATAAACAACGTGACCAATAAAATGACCCGGGAATTTAAAGATTATTTAAGAGAACAAACCATTGATCAATATCTTTAAATAGGGTTAATTTAAACTTATAAAAACAAAGCACTCCTTTTTTGTTATTTTTTTAACACGCCAAAACTCCTTAACAATAGTGTAAGCTTCCCATTTTTAGGACAGGGTTTAAGTAGACTTTTTCAAAGATATTTCTTTTTTCTCAATGGGGCTAGCCCCATTGAGAAAATTTTTTGCATATTTTAAGGGACTTAGCCCATTTAAT
>JAYEKP010000161.1:0-11286 GCA_034661075.1 Bacteroidota bacterium | reverse complement strand
GTACTTGGAATCGCTGCCATACAGAATGCATAATTTTCACCGCTGTAGGCTTCCCATTCTTCGGGTTCTCCTGCTTCGGTAAAATTGAAAATTCTCCAGGAACCAGCTTCACCTTCGCCAGGATAGGAGAAAGCAGAGGATCCATACACACTATTTCCATCGTTGTCTACCAATGTCCATGGGGCCATATCAGTAGACCATGCATCATACGATTCAAAATCCCAGAATCTCTTGATAATAATAAGTAACTGATGAGAAGTTATTACTGTACCATTATCATTTTCAAAGGTAAATTCATACGTTAAAGTATCACCAGCCATATCAAAAGTAATCGGAACAGCTACTGAATCGTTGTAGAAGTCATAACTTTCGGTCAGTACAACAGGAGTTTCGCTATTTAGTTGTTTTGTAATGGTTAAACTGGTTGGTGCAGTACAATCCTCAGCTAATTGATAATAAATATAAAGGGTTGTATCCGCTGGAGCAAAATCCGATGGACACTGAATAGCTAATGGATCTATTACGGAAAAAGAAACATACTTCGAAGCGGGTTCACCATCAACCATCGCTGTAAATTTAGTGGTTACGGCATCCTCAATTTCACCAATCCCAAGACTGGCTTTGTCAAAGCTGAATGAGCCTTCACCGTCGGTTAGCGAAATCGTAGCAAAATCTGAACCATCCATCGTAACGTTTAGAGACGTTATTGACGGATCAGAAATGGTTACCTCGCCGGTAACACCGGGGTCAAGGGGATAAAATGATGAATTACTGACGTAAATTCCAACCCCTCTGCGAAAAATATCCTCCTCTTCTTCACAGCCTGTAAATAGTGCTAGAAGAAAGGTAAGTCCTATAATATATGTGAGTATTTTTTTCATTGTATTCATAATTTAGATTAATTTATTTAATTAATTTACACCAGTTCTAGTATCCCACCACATTTTCTCGCCCCAGAAGCGATCAACAACTTTATCACCATGTTCTGCATAGTTCACACTATTTAAGTTTGCTTCGTTGGTTGGATACGCAAAACGGAATGGAGGACGGTTATGTCCGGGGAATCTTGATCCGGGAGCAGCACTCATATCAGGAACATCGGTTCGTCGGGTTTCAGCCCAGGCTTCGTGACCTTGTTTAAATAGCGCTACCCATTTTTGGTAATACAGGTCATCTGTAGTTACATCAAATCCGGCAGCAAAAGTTTCAGCTGTAGCTTGATCAATACCGTTCTCCAAACAAGAAGCTACAATAGCCTCTTCGAAGGTAGTCTGAGCTTCATTATATTCAGCAATGATAAATAGTACTTCGCTGTATCGCATAAATGGAGTAAATCCCATAGCATCATCTCTATACAGAGCTCCGATACGGCTATATTGCGAAATAGTACCAAGGTTATCATCAGATACACCAGGAACTACACCTCTGTATGTACCATCGCTTTTAGCAGGCTTGGCAATTACGCTTAACCTTGGATCACTTGTAGATGTTAAATAATTGATTAAATAACTACCTACGGCATGGTCATCACGAGTTTCAGAATCTTCCATCCAGGGCTCTTTGTAAGGAGCAGATCCCGGCCAGTATAGATATGCATTATCGTCAATGCTTTCCATAATGGGATAGGTAGCAGGATTATCTAATACTTCATCAAGGTGTGTTGCTCCTAATGAACTAACATCCTTAATACGGTTGGCTAAACGTAAACGTAAAGAGTTGGCAAATTTTTGCCATTTGTCTACATCACCACCAAAAAGAATGTCACCAGCACCCAGCTTAGTAATATTTCCTTCGGCAAATATATCACCTGCTTTTTTCAAACTATCCAATAGTGCAGGGTAAATATCCTCCTGCAGGTCATAAGCAGGATTAGTTACACCTTCATCTCCTTGAATAGACTCGGTAAAAGGCATGTTTCTCCAGCTATCTGTTCCAATTTGATATGCCAAACTCTGGAAAGTTAAAGCTGCTGCATAAAGATTTCGATTATTATTTTCCATAGCAAATTGCTTCGCATTTTCTAAATCTACAGCAACATAATAAAGGTAAGTCCATTGATTGTTAATTACACTTTCACGTTCAAAATAACGTGATTCATCAATGTACTGAATTTTTCCAAGATGTCCGGCATAGGTTGATGTATTGTTCATATTAAACCAGGCATCATAGTAGGTATCACCAAAATACCTCATGGCTTGAGCTAGAAGGTTGGTTGCGGGAACTTCTGTAGGATTGTTAGGGTCTACATTAAGCTCTTCCCAATCTTCAGTACACGCACTGAAGAGTATGAACCCAGCCAGTAATCCGGATATTATTAATTTAAATTTGAGTTTCATAATTATACTGTTTTTTTAATTAAAATGAAAGATTAATTCTAAATCCAATGGTTCTGGAAGTAGGTAATTGAAACTGTTCTAAACCAATACCATTAAGGCCTGTTCCAAATCCAGTTTCTGGATCGATACCCACATCGTTGGTCCAGTGTGTATAAAGCATGGCTAAATTTCGTCCAACAACAGAAACACTAGCAGACTTAATAAAACCAACATTAGTTAACAATGAAGCTGGAAGTTGGTAAGATAATACAGCCTCACGTAATTTAATGTAAGAACCATCAATAATAGAGTTTTCTTCTAAACCCCAATAACCACCAAAATAGTTTTGAGGAGTAACAACGATATCGTTAGGTTCACCAGCTTCGTTAACTCCTTCTACAATTAATCCATGCTCACGAATTCCGTCGACAGCTGATTCTTCAGTAAGTCCAGAATATGCACCAAACCAGTCAGTTACACTAAATATATCTCCACCCTTACGGCCATCAATTAAAACACTAAGAGAAATATTTTTGTAAGAGAATGTATTTCGCATACCACCAGTCCAGTCGGGTGTAATATTACCTACATCCTGAGGTGAATCAGCCGGGATTGGTAATCCATTGGAACCAATAAGTTTGTTGCCGTTTTCATCACGAGCAAATGCATTGGCACGAATATTACCAAATGGTTCACCGGGTCTGGCTTCTATAGTAACACCATTCCATGAAGAGGTAATGGTATATGCTTCAAGATCACCATAAAGTTCATTTACCTGGTTTTCATTTTTTGCCCAGTTTAAGGTCATATTCCAGTTAAAACCATCGGTATTTTTAACGATATCGGCACCTAATTGAAGTTCAATCCCTTTATTTTCAATTTCACCTGCATTAATTAACAATGAACTAAAGCCGGTTGATCTTGAAATCTCAACAGGAAGAATCTGATTGGTGGTTACCACATTATAATAGGTGAAATCCAGTGTAAGTCTATTATGAAGGAATCGTGCATCAATACCTACTTCAGTACTCTTAATATCTTCTGGTTGAAGATCAACAGCAGGTAAAGAACGAGAAGTATAAAATGGAGTAACATTTCCAAAAGGATCGGATCCAGAGAAAGTAAATGCTAACTGGTAAGGATCGGTTGAGTTACCAACCTGTGCCCATCCACCTCTAAGCTTTAAGAAAGAAAGGATACTTTCATCCATATCTAATAACTCGGTAACAATAACACTACCGGTAAATGATGGATAGAAATAACTCCAGTTATCTGATGGAAGTGTTGAACTCCAGTCATTACGAGCTGTAATATCTAAATAAACAGCATCATTCCAACCTAATGAAGCCTGTCCAAAAACACTATTGGTTTCAAAGGTTTCATCATACATACTGGTAACTGGATTTCCCTGAACGTTTGAAATTGTATAAAGTTCAGGAACCGTTAGTTCAGTAGCTTCCAGGTAAGAGAAATGATAATCATTTCTTCGATAATTTGTACCTGCTAATACTTCTACAGAAAAATCACCAAAACGTTTTTTGATTTGTGCTAAGAAATCTGCATTAAACTCATTGTCTGTACGTTTGTTTTGCCAAAACATTCCATAAGGATAATCAACAGACTGAGAATGTTCAACATGCTTTCTTCTTTCAGCCATAAAGTCTGTTCCTAAACGTCCGGTTAAGGTTAACCATTCAGTTATTTCAGCGTCTACACTAAATTTACCAAAAATACGATCCCTGTTTCTGGACGTTGTATTATAATTTACGGTCCAGTAAGGGTTATTGTGGTAGTTGGTATTCCAGTTATAAGGATTTCCAAAAACATTATCGGTATCCCAGTTTTCTTCCAGATCATTCATATCAACCTGACGGCCAAACCAGCCACCCAGTGATTGCATTACGTTATTTGGGCCATATCCCTGTCCGGGAAGGTTATCACTCTCATTCTTAACATAGTTTGCAGTTACGGTGGCTGTTAACCATTCTGCCAAATCTTGTGTTCCATTAAATGAAATAGAATTTTTCGTTAAATCAGTATTTGGAATAGTACCCTGAACATCTTGTTGAGACAGAGACAAACGCATATTCGAAGTACTTAATGTTACTGAGTTATCATAAGTAATACCTGTCTGGAAAAAATCTTTTACGTTATCAGGATTGGATACCCAAGGAGTAGCCTGACGTGTATCAGGATCATTAGGATCTGACAAAGGACTGTTAAACTGAGGTATTTCTAATCCAGCATCTAATCTCGGGCCCCAACTTTCATCCATACCATCATAAACTCCTCCATTGTTACCATCGTAATATGAGAAACCAAAGCTTGAGCTACAAGTACCATCTGCAAATTCCTGATAAGAGTAGCCAGCATCTTTAGCTCCTGAAAGAACCCAGATTAATTCACTACCATTAAATCCCTGTCCATATTCATTTTGATAATTAGGTACTAAATATGCATTATCAAATGTTAATGCAGAATTAATGGAAACACCAATTCCTTTATCAATACCAGAACCTGATTTGGTTTTAACAAGAACTACCCCATTCGCAGCACGGCTACCATACAATGCAGCTGCGTTGGCACCTTTCAATACAGAAATGGACTCAATGTTATCCGGATCGATATCCATGGCAGCATTACCAAAATCTGCAGAGCCCCACTGACTAACACTAGTAGAACTATTACTAATAGGTACTCCGTCAACTACCCACAAAGGCTGGTTATTTGTAAATGAGGAGTTACCCCTGATTACAATACGAGAAGAAGAACCAACCGCACCACTAGCGTTTGTAATCTGAACACCCGCTACTTTACCAGATAATGAATTAACAACATTCATCTCTTTGGCTTGGGATAAATCTTCTCCACCAACTTCCTGTACAGAATAACCTAGAGCTTTCTTTTCTCGGGAAAGACCAAGTGCTGTAACAACAACTTCGTCCATCTCAAGAACTTCAGCTTCTAATGCAACGTCAATTACTGACCGACCTGCAATAGCTTGCTCCATAGTTTTCATTCCAACAGCACTAAAGATTAGAGCTTCTGCACTACTGGGGACAGTTAGTGAGTACATTCCATCAATGTCTGTAGCAGTACCAATTGTAGCGTTATCCTTAACTACAACTGACACACCAGGGATTGGTGAACCGTCTTCAGCACTGGTTACCGTACCTGTAATCTGCATTTGTGCTGAGGCCTGAAAAGCAACAAACAGCAAGAATGCAAGAAAGATTGTCAATTTTTTCATAGATAAAATTTTTAGGTTCATAATTAATTTGGTTAAATTATTCCACACTAAAGTAAAAAAAAATATATTGAAAACAAAAAAATATATCTCTAATAAATAAACAATTATCAACAAGATTAATTATTTCAGAAGGATTGGTTTATTAACCACAACCTAAACATTTTACTAAAAACTTATAACACAGGCATTAATCACAAAACGAGCAGACCAAAACCTGTCTGCTCGTTAATTTTATTCGTAGTTAATAAAAGATTAAATTTTACTTTCTACTATTTTTAGAATTTCTTTTTCTAATATTTCTGTTTTATTTTCAATTTTTGTTGCTTTTTTGCTAACGTCCAGTATAAAGTCTTTATCATCCAGCCCAGCTGCATTTATTTTTACATTTAAAAAAGCTCCTTTTACGCAAGATCTTATGGCTAAGGCTCCTACGCCTGCATCGGAAACAGAATTCGGATTACCAATCTCGGCCATTGCTTTTACTACTTCTAACGATTTGTGGGCTGTTTCCATAACTCTAAAGGGGACCATGATAGCATTCTTCGTAGCATCATCAATCGCTTTCTTTCGTATAGCCTTTTCTTCGTCTGTTTTTTTAGGTAACCCAAACGCATCCATAATTTTGTTAAAAGCATCGGTATCTTCATCAACTAATTTTAACAGCTCTTGCTGATAGTCCATGCCTTTTTCTGCCCAGTTGGAGAATTCTTCCCAACGGTCGTCCCATCCGCGTTTATGTGAAGAAAGGTTAGCTACCATCGTTCCTAAAGCTACTCCCATAGCTCCCATATATGCCGATACAGATCCGCCACCGGGGGCAGGAGACTCTGATGCTGTTTCGTCAGCAAAACCGGCTATGGTTAAATCAACCAGTTTCTTTTTATTTTCATCGGCAGCCATTTTGTATTCAATGATTTTCTCTTCGGGTTTGAATTTATATAAATCATCTAATCCAAGTGATTTTACAGCTATTTTTATAATTTCTCTCTCAGGGATACCTACTGAACGATTTTGTTTCCGCAAAAAATATTTTCCTGCATCGATCATCGCTTTTAAGGGTACTAGTCCAACCAGTTCAGACCCTGTAACCCGTACACCTCGTTCATCTGCTTTTTTACACACTTCATCAAAAGCTTCATGTACCGATGTAATAGAAATATTGGTTAAGTTCATAGATATTTGGGCAATACCGTATTCATCAATAAACCAACCAATGGCTTTCACTGCTTTTAATGATCCGGGAATCCATACTTTCTTCCCATTTTCATCCAATACCGGTTTACCGGTTATTTTATTACCTTCTCGTTTTACGCGTCCTTTTTCACGCACATCAAAGGCAATAGCATTGGCTCTTCGGGTAGATGTAGTATTTAAATTAATGTTATAGGCTACTAAAAAGTCTCTTGCTCCTACTGCTGTAGCACCCACTTTAGCATTAAATTCTGCAGGGCCAAAATCGGGTTTCCATTCCGGTTTGCTTAATTTATCTTTTAATCCTTCATATTCACCGGAACGACAATTGGCGAGGTTTTTACGCACATCGGAAAATGCTGCATTCTCATAACAATAAATAGGGATATTTAGTTCTTCACCAATACGTTTAGCCAGTTTTCGGGCATACTCAACGGTTTCGTCCATGGTAATACCAGCTACAGGAACTAAAGGACAAACATCCGTAGCACCGAAACGGGGATGTGCTCCTTTATGATGACGCATATCGATTAATTCGGAGGCTTTTTTTACGGCTTGAAAAGCGGCTTCGCATACTTCATCGGGTGTACCTACAAAAGTAACTACGGTACGGTTGGTTGCTTTTCCGGGGTCAACATCCAAAAGGCTCACTCCTTCGATCGACTCTATTTCTTTGGTAATTTGTTTGATTATCTCCATATCGTTCCCTTCGCTAAAATTGGGAACACACTCGATTAGTTGTTTCATGTTTTTATTTCTTTATTATTTCTTATTATTCAAACTTCATTAATTTTTTAAATATACCTATTATATATAGATTAATATCTTTCTAAGGATATCTTATACTATTTATTTTTTTTGCTTTTATTTCGTTGTTTTTTAGCATATCACTAATTGCCTTTTTTACGCAAAGTTTCGCCAAAATAAGCAAAGTTTCACTGAGAAAACTCTGCGGTTCTTTTTGCTTTTTTCGCACAACTCAGCGTATTAATTATAAATTATTTACATAACGTCTGATACTATTCTTAAGTAATGGAACATTAAAATTAATTAATAATCCCAATCTATAATCCCCTAATTTCAAATACGTTATCATTTGAGCCTCATGAACATCCATCAATGCATCAACACTTTTAATTTCAATAACAACTTTATTTTCTATTAATAAATCAATCCTATAACCATGATCCAATCGAATATCCTTATATACTATTGGCATTGGCTTTTCTTTTTCAATAATCAAGGTTGTATTTTTTAAATTCATAAAATAAGCATTCCTGATAAGCTGATTCTAATAATCCAGGCCCTAATATTCGATGAATCTCGATAGCTTTACCTATTATTATTTTGGAGATTTCGTTTTCAGTCATCTTTAAATCAATTTCCCGTTTAAAATCACCTGATCAATTAAATGACTTGTATATGCATATGGCATATACTCATACCCAGGTATTTTTTTGGTGATATAAACATTCGCCTTTTTGCCTTTAGTAATACTTCCCATCTCATTATTAACACCCATAGCATAGGCACCATTAATGGTTGTAGCATGAATCACCTCTTCGGGCAACATTCTTAACTTGATTGTTCCCAGCGACATAATAAATTTCATATTGCCTGAGGGAGATGACCCGGGGTTATAATCAGTAGCCAGGGCGATGGGCAGTCCTGCATCGATCATCTTTCGTACCGGAGGATCTATCATTCCCAAAAAGAAAGCAGCTCCCGGCAATAACGTTGGCATTGTATCTGAATTTTTCAGTGCCATTATTTCATCATCACCGGTAAACTCAAGGTGGTCAACCGATAAAGCATCATATTTTACACCAACCTGTATTCCTCCGGAATAGTCTAACTCATTGGCATGAATCTTAGGCCGTAATCCATATTTTAGCCCAGCCATAAGAATCCGGTCGGTTTGTTCTACCGTGAAAAAACCTTTATCGCAAAACACATCAATATAATCGGCCAAGTCTTCGGACGCTACCTGTGGGATCATTTCGTTGATGACCATATCCACATACTCATCCTGCTTTCCTTTATATTCAGCCGGAACAGCATGTGCCCCTAAAAATGTCGATTTAATCGTAACAGGGGTGGTATCTTTCAACCGTTTAATCACCCTCAACATTTTCAATTCATCTTCAACGGTTAATCCATAACCGCTTTTTATTTCTACAGCACCGGTTCCAAAACTTATTATTTCATTGATTCGTTCCAACGACTGTTCATATAATGAATCCTCAGAGGTATTATGCAATAATTTCGCCGAATTTAAAATTCCACCTCCACGTTTGGCAATTTCTTCATAAGATAACCCACGAATTTTATCGCTATACTCAATTTCACGACTACCAGCATAAACTATATGGGTATGTGAATCGCAAAAGGATGGAAAAACCAATTGCCCTTCTGCATCAATGGTATCGCCATCAAAATCATTAATCTTTAGCTCATCCATTTTACCAAAATCTGCAATTTTATCTTCTTCGATCCATAAATAAGCATCCTGGATACAATCTAGTTTCTGCATTTCGTTTCCGGCAACGTATTTTGTAGATTCATCCAAAATATTAACCAATGATTTTATATTTTTTATAAGCAGCTTCATATCTTATTTTTTATTGATTAAACTGCTACGAAATTACAAAAATCATCTGTATATACAGAAAAAATTTCCTGATGTATAAACATTATTCTATTTTTACACCTTTATTTAAATGTTGGATCATAAGAAATAATAACTATGAAGAAGAAAAGAACCATTCCACACACCTATGTCATTGTATTTTTCATCATTGTTTTATCGGCAGCAGCTACCTGGTTTGTCCCGGGTGGTGAGTTTGATCGGGAAACCATTGAACTAAAAGATGGAACAGAACGAGAAATTATTGTTAAAGATTCTTTTCATTATGTTGAAAATCAACCGCAGACCTGGGAAATTTTTTCTGCTTTTTTTAAAGGATTTGTAGATAAAGCCGATATTATTGTTTTTATACTAATGATTGGCGGAGCATTCTGGATAATGAATGAAAGTAAAGCCATTGACGTTGGAATTTTTACTTTTTTACGAAAAACAGAAAAGATCGAGCATCTTAAGTTTTTTAAGTTTCTTGGGATCAATAATGTAATCATTACCTTAATCATGTTGATGTTTTCGATATTCGGAGCTGTATTCGGAATGAGTGAAGAAACCATCGCATTCATTATTATATTTGTTCCGTTGACTATTTCAATGGGATATGATTCTATTGTTGGGGTTAGTATGTGTTTTGTAGCTGCAGGCCTTGGATTTGCCGGGGCACTACTTAATCCTTTTACCATTGGAATTGCTCAGGGATTATCAGGAATACCTTTGTTTTCGGGGATTGAATACAGGCTTTTTGCCTGGGTAGTTATTAATATAATAGGTATCGCTTTTATATTAAGGTATGCCAACAAAATTAAAAAATACCCTAAACTTTCACCCGTTTATGAAGATGATAATAAAAACTGGAGAAAAAAGGAACATATAGACCCTGCTCAACTTAAATATTACACACCCGTTTCTGCATGGGTAACCTATGCAATAATTTCGGTAATATTAATTGTAGTTTCTGTTTTTCAAATTCAAACTACATTAACCATAGGCAATTCATCAACAACAATCCCTATTATCCCAATTTTAGCAGGCTTATTTGTTGTTCTTGGGCCTTTAATGCTAAAAAAATCGGTTCATTTCTTCATCCTTAATCTACTCCTTTTTACTATTCTATTTCTTATTATAGGTGTTATGGGCTATGCCTGGTATGTAATGGAAATTGCCACCCTGTTTTTTGGAATGGGACTGGCTGCCGGGATAGCAAGTAACAAATCGGCAAATAAGATTACCGCTTTATTTATCGAAGGAGCTAAAGATATCTCTTCGGCAGCGCTTGTGGTAGGATTAGCTGGAGGTATTATCATCGTATTACAAGAAGGGAAAATTATTGATACCTTGTTACATTCCGTATCTCAATCGATGAAAACGGTTGGGAAATTTGGGTCTATCAGTATCATGTATCTAATCCAAACAGTTATCAATGTAATTATTCCATCAGGTAGTGCAAAAGCCGCACTAACCATGCCCATTATGGCTCCCTTTTCAGATTTAATAGGTATTTCGAGACAAGCCACTGTAATGGCTTTCCAGTTAGGTGATGGATTTACAAATATGATTACTCCCACTTCGGGCGTTTTAATTGGTGTACTGGGTGTGGCCAAAATCCCTTACGAAAAATGGGTTAAGTGGATTACTCCTTTTATGATTATTTTGATTATCTTAGGATTGTTATTATTAATTCCAACAGTAACAATGGATTTAAGCGGGTTTTAACCTGTGTTCAATATTTATGATTAACTAATTTTTACGTATTATGTCATAGCTGTCCTAAATAATAAAAAAAGATAGCCAATTTAGAGCTCTTGTTTAAAGAGCCCTTATTTTTGTAATACTAACCAACTAAAATATAAATTGGCTATGAAAACAAATTTAACACTCTTTGCTCAAAT
>JAYEKP010000160.1:0-11294 GCA_034661075.1 Bacteroidota bacterium | reverse complement strand
TTAGTACTACAAAAATAAGGGCTCTTTAAACAAGAGCTCTAAATTGGCTATCTTTTTTTATTATTTAGGACAGATGTGATTCAGAATATTTCCTTGTTTACACTAATATTCTTATATTTGGGTTCAAAGGAAATAATAACTAAAATTTAATATTATGGGTAAAGGAGATATAAAAACCAGAAGAGGGAAACTTTTTAGCGGAAGTTTCGGCAAACGAAGACCTCGAAAACACTTCAAAACCAATGCAGATGCTCAAAAAGATAAGGCAAAGAAAAAAGTAGTTACAACACCTAAACCTAAAGCAGAGGACAAACCTGCTGAAAAAAAGGAAACCAAAGCTAAAACAGAAAATAAACCTACAACAGCCAAAAAAAATACAACCGCCAAATCAACGGCGAAAAAGACTACAACTAAAAAAACAACGGCTAAGAAAACAACCGCTAAAAAGACAACAGCCAAAAAGACAACAAAAAAAGCGGAGCCTAAGAAGGACGAAGAAAAAGATAAAAAATAAAATCATATTAAAAAGGGTTGAAAATTTCAACCCTTTTTTTATTCCCCGGCATCTTCGAAAAACATCTCTTCTTCAAGCTTACGAATTCTGTTTTTAACATATTCTTTTAATTCCTTTTCATCGGTATTTAAAGGTACAATATCTGTTTGAACAGAATCATTGTCGTTTGCCATAGTCAGATAGCCATCGTAATAATCAATAGCTAATTTTTTATCCTCAAGATAAAGGTCGTAAATCTGTCCCATCTTAAACGAAAGAATCGGTTTTGCACTGTTACGGTAAGCCACTTTCAAATATTCAACCGAAAGTTCATATTTCCCCATTTCACGGTATAAATAAGCAAATTCCTCACAAATGTTGGCAACTTGCTTAGCCGGAGGTTCCATAACTTTCAGCGCTTTGTTCAAATACATAACACCTTTATCATATTCTCCATATCGCCCATAAGCAGAACCTAAGAAAAACAATACTTCGGGATCATCATCAATCATATTAACGGACTGCAATAATATATCGGCTGCTTTTTCAAATTGTTGCATTTCAAAATAGATTAATCCCAAATATTTTAAGCTAAAAAAAGAGGTGTCGCCTTTTGCTATTACTTCATTAAAAATTATCGCTGCGGTATCTAATTCTTTGTTTAAATAATAACCATATCCCAACAACTTTTTTAAAGTAATATCCTCAGGATAATAACTCAACCCTGTTTGGCAAGTCTTAATTGCCTGATCAAAAAATTTCTCTGTGTTTTGCAAATTCGCTAATCGTTTATAGCTTACCAAATCATATGGATTTAACCGGAGTGCATTTTGATAACCAAATATGGCCGGCTGATTTAAACTTATCTGTTTTAGACAATATCCCAATTGTCTAAAGTAATTAAAATTGGTATGGTTTATTGCAATAGCTTTCTGATAATAATGTATGGCAGGTGAGTACTCTCCGCTTTTTCTAAAAATTTCAGCAAGGTTCTCTATGGGTTCTAACCGGTTTGTATCTCTTAAATATTGATCATAATAGATATTAATGGCTTTCTCTTTTTGTCCTGTAAAATCATAAATCTTAGCCAGTGAATTTTCAATTAAATAATTGGCTGTATCCATTTCATTGGCTTTTTGAAAGTTTGCAAGGGCATCGAAATATTTATTTTTAGCTAAATTTGATTTCCCCTTGTAATAATACACTTTCCAGTCCAAAGAATCTTCGCTTAACAATTGATTTGCGTAATAAATAGCAGAATCGTACTGTGCATTCAAAAGAGCCAATTCCAATGGATGGTATTTACTCGTATTTTGAGCAAATACCTGAAATGAATATAAGCATGCCAAAATGAATAATAAATGTCTCATGTGTATAATTTAAAGGCCTGAAATGTTTATCAAGCCTTAAGAAAATTTTATTGTTCTTGCTTCTTTGTCTCTAACGAAAAAATAACCGGAAATGTATAGCGAACATTTACTTTTTCTCCCTGATTTTCACCGGGTTCCCACTTCGGAGAAAGATTCGTAACCCTTAAGGCCTCGGCATCCAGCACCGGGTGAGCGCTTCTTATCACTTCTGCATCTACAAGATTCCCTTCTATATCAATAGTAAAGGATACATAAACTTTTCCAGACAACTTATGCTTAGCAGCTTCTTCAGGATAATTTAAATTTTTAGCTATAAAATTTCTGAAATGGCCTGATTCTTTTCCCTGAAACCTGGGCATTTTTTCAACTTTATTATAAACATTTTCACTAGACTTTTTCTTCTCATCATTCGTTTTTACGGTATCTTCCTGCTCAATTTTTACTAATTCAGTATGATTAGATGCATTTACAAAATCTGCTGAATTTGTAAAAAAGACCATAAAAGCAAAAGCCAATGGAATAGCCAGTGCTACTTTAATTTTTGAACTATCTTTTGATTTCATCATGGTTAACATTTTTAAACGGTTTTTTGATAATGAATAACTGAACCTACTGGTTAACCCGATAAACCGGGAACCTGATGCCTGTCTAAATAATAATTGCTGGTAACCCATTTTATCGAAACCTTTTTTTAAAACAGCCTCATCAGCAAGATATTCATGAACTTCCCTGATCGATTTTCGGTACCAATAGATGAAAGGATTAAACCAAAACAGGATAGCAAGTACCTCAATAATAATCAAATCGAGAGAGTGTAACTGAAAAGTATGAACCTTCTCATGTGCAATAACCTGCTTAATGTCATGTGAAGAATACTTTTCAGGATTTATGATGATCCACTTTAAAAGTGAAAAAGGAACCATTGAATTTTTGGTTTCTATAATGCTATATCTGCCATAGCGTACTTTCTTGCCAAAACTTATTAAAAGAATTATTCATAGTAAGCCTGCCATAAAAAACAACGTAGATAAAAGCACTCCAAAATAATAAATCAATACCAATATCTCGCGAATGTAAGACCAGCTTACTTTACTGGCGGATCCATATATTATTACAGCCCCCAGTTCATTGTAACCGCTTTTTAAGCTGGCAATCGTATTCGCCACATCACTGTTTTTTGCAAAGGACAAAAATGACATATTTCCAAAATCTAAATTAAAATGAAAAAAAGGAACAGAAACAGCAAAAAGCAGTGTTGTTAGCAAATATACCCTGTTTATCTGGTGAAAAGTTTCTTTTTTAAGAAACCTTTGATAGAAAAAGTAGAATATAGCCAGCGTTACAACCGATTCGACTATATTGATAAAGTTAATATTCATCTATCCCTTTTTTGTTTTTCTATTTTTTATTTCTGCTTCCATTATGCGTTTCATTTCTTCCAAATCCTCAATTGACAGGTCTTCTTCGCGTGCAAAAAATGATGCAAATTTTTGATAGGAATTATTAAAATACTTTTTTACCACCTCTTTAAAACGTCCTTTTTTATATTCTGACTTTGAATATAACGGATAATATTCATGCGTTTTTCCATAAGCATTGTATCCAATCATTCCTTTCTTTTCTAATATTCTTACAATGGTAGAAACAGTATTGTAAGCCGGACGTGGTTCCGGAAATTGTTCAAGAATATCTTTCACAAAAACTTTTTCAAGCTTCCAAAGATATTCCATTACTTGTTCTTCTGCCCTGGTTAATTCTTTCATATTACAAATATAAACTAAAACTTTTAGTTTTTAAACTAACTATATTAGTTAATCATTATTTATAATAAATTTAAATAGCAAAAGCTTGATATTTTGGAACTTACACTAAGAACTAATCAAATTGTTTCGTTTAATGGCTGGGTACAATTTAAATTTGGAGCCATAAAAAATCCTAAAAGCACAATCAACGAAATGCCAATAAAAACAATATGAAACCCTACGAATGAAATTAATAACCCGGCTATAAGCGGAAATAACAGAGATGCAATATCGCCTGCACCGGAAATTCCAGTATAAGCTGGCCTGTTTTCAATGGTAGATATCTCCATTAAAATACCACTTTTAGAAATTTTATAAACAGAAACAAAGAATCCGGAGAATAAAAACAAAAACTGATAATACCATTCATAATTCACTAAAAATAAGCTAACAAGTGGAATTAATGCACCAACAAGGGAAGCCGACCGTACCATAAATTTATAATTTACCTTTGTTGACAACCTGTAAAATACAAGCCCGGAAACGACCATTCCAACAACACGAAATACCAGAAAGTTACCTATCATCTTATCAGACAAAGCAAAATTTTCTTTGGCAAATAAAATTAGAAAGGGAAGCAGGCTCATGCCAAAACCTAAAAAATTAATGATTAACAAATAATACTTTAAATTTAAATTTTGCTTAATTTCAGCCGGTATTTTTTTCAGGAAAGTAATAAGTCCCTGTTTGTTGGAAATTTTAGACCTCTTCTCCCGAATTTGCCAAAAACCCATGGATGAAACTAAAAGAAGAACAGCAGCAACAAAAAATAACAAACTGTAATTTGAGGGATAATCAAATCGTTTTAACAATTCCCTAACAACTAAAGCCGATATAAATATCCCGATACTTGTAATCGATTCTTTTAGCGTAAAAAATTTTTTACGTTTTTTTGCTTTAACCGATTTTCCAAAAATATCCATATAGGAAATATTGGCAAATGAACCACTTACTACAAAAAAAGTGATGATAATAAAAATAAAAAGAATGATGAGATCACTCCCGACATTATTGGAATAAAAAAACAGAAGTGAAAGTCCAAAAAGAGAAAGTATCCTTAAATTTATAGCTGTTAAGAGATAGTTTTTCTTTAATGTTTTATCGGAAAGGTATCCGGCAAAAAACAATTGAAAAAAGCTCGAACCTCCCAGCAAAATTGCAGTTAATATACCAAGGTGCATAGAATTACCTCCTGCTTGCACCAACATCGCGGGAATAATGGTGTCTATATCCATAAAGTTACTGGCAAGTGCCAAAAATATAGCATGCCATAAGAAAGACCTGAAATTAATTTGCGACCGTTTATCCGCCAACTGACTCATTATCAAAATCAATTATAAAGGTTTAAGATTATATAAAAATATAATTTTATTCATAAACTTTGTAAAAATCACAAAACGAAAAAATTTAAATAAAAAAACGAACTATGCAGCATTAATTGCACAATATCCGTCAATTTTATATATTTGATACATAAAACTAACTAAAAATCACTAATTATGGAAGAAAACAAAACATCAAATGCTGGACAGGGACTTGGTATTGCCGGGCTTGTTCTTGGAATTATCACATTAATTATTTCATTTATCCCATGTATATAGACGTTTGGGCAATTTTACCAGGAATAGTTGCTATTGTTTTAAGTGCTATAGGCTTTTCTCAGGCCAATAAAGCAAATGCCGCAAAGGGTTTAGTTATTGCTGCACTTATCATTTCAATTATTGGAACCGCCATCGCATCATGGCAAATATACATCTTTAAAAGTGCTCCTTCTAAAATTGAAAAAATAGGGAAAGAGATTGAAAAAGCAATGAAAGAAGAACTTGACGAAGAAGATATGAAAGAACTGGAAGAGGCGATGGAAGAATTGGAAGGGGAGATTGAAGAGGCATCGGAAGAAAATGCGGAAGAGATTGGTCGGGCAGCAGGAAAAGCTTTAAAAGAATTTAGTGATGAGGTAAAAAAAGCACAAAAAGAAATTGAAGACGATACCACAGATGAATAATAATGGATATAAAATTTCCAAAACATCCATATCATAGCATTAATTTATCTTTTGCCGGAATAATTTTTCTTATCTTTCTTTATTCCGGCATTTTTTCTGTTAAAAAAAATAATCATCCTATAAAATCGGCATGTGAAACAATTATCGGAAAGCCTTGTAAAAGTACCGGATTATCCAGAGCTTTTTCTGAAATTGTCCGCTTACGATTCGAAAGTGCAAAAAAATATAATCCCTACAGTTTAAAAATATTTACTTTTTTTCTTATCCAATTTTTACTGCGTTTTTTTGTTTCATTGCTTATCATAAAACTCCCTCAATATACTTACTTAATAATTCCTTTAGATGCTATTCTTGCCGTTTCTCTCTACATCTTCTGCTTTTGGGAAATGATTACTTAAAAAATTAGGATCAACTTTAGAAAAACAAATTTATTTAATTCAACATCATCTAAGCATTAGTTCTTTTTTTCCTTTTTGCTCGATTTTTTCTCTTTGCTAAACATACTTCTAATAAAATCGCCAATAGAAATATCTTCCTTTTCTAATACATCTTTAAACTTAATTCGAACTAACTCTTCAAAGTCATTACAATCGAATGCTGATTTTAATGAATCAGAATTATTAAAAGATAAATTTTTAAGATAGTTATATTTAGGATCATTAAAAATATCCTGGAAAAAATAGGCATAAACAGGTAATGCTGAATAAGCTCCCTGCCCGTAGGTTGCATTTCTAAACCGAACCACAGGGCTATCGCCCCCGACCCAAACTCCTGCAATAATCTTTGGGTTCATCCCGATAAACCAGGCATCCGTATTATTCTGTGTTGTTCCTGTTTTTCCTGCAAACTCACTATTAAATTTCCAAATCGACCTTAAGGCATTTGCGGTCCCTCTGTCAACAACCCCTTTTAGCATTTCAACCATCATCTGAGATGTTTTATTGGATATAACAGAATCTCCAGGCTCGTGTAACGGATCAGCATACACCAGGTTTCCATCTGCATCTTCTATCCGACGTATAACACGAGGAGTAACCGCGGCACCATCATTTATAAAAACACTATACACCTGTAACATTTCCAGTAATGATGCATCTCCTGTTCCCAGGGCTAATGAAGGTGTTTTGGGTAATGAAGATTGAATTCCCATTTGCCGGGCCAGCTGAATAGTAGAATCAATCCCTGCTTCTAAAAGGAGCTTAACACTTATGGTATTGACAGAATTTGCCAAAGCACCTTTTACCGAATAATATCCGCCATACTCACCATCAGAGTTCCCGGGGGTCCAGTTATCATAATCTTCATACACCACGCTATCATTTTTATAAAAATCGCAGGGCATAACTCCTTTCTCTAATGCTGAAGCATAAACAACAGGCTTAATGATCGAACCGGTTTGCCGTTTTGATTTTACGTGATCGTATTTAAAAAATTTATAATCGATTCCTCCCACCCAGGCTAAAACATCTCCATTCGTCCCATTGATGGCTAAAAAGCCCGATTGCAACATTTTAAAATGATGTAAAACCGAATCCAACGGGGAGATCAACGTATCTTTTTCACCCTCCCAGGTAAAAATCCGGGTAGGCCGTTTTTCTTTCATCGCTTCTAAAATCTCTGTATCCGACAATCCTTTTGATTTTAAGATTTGATAAGGTGCGGACTGCTCAATTTGTAATTTGGCTAACCAGGCATCCTTTTCCCATGGAGCTCTTCCCCGCCAATCGTTTTCAAACTCCTGTTGGAGTTTTTTTAAATGCTTTTTCATTGCTTTTTCAGCATACTCTTGCATTTTAGCATTTAAAGTAGTGTAAACTTTTAATCCATCTGTGTAAAGACTGTATTTTGTCCCATCGGGTTTCTTTTTTGTTTCCAGTATATTTAAACATTTCTGTCGAACATGTTCCCGAAAATAAGGAGCAAGGCCCTCATCATGGGTTAACCGATGATAGTTTAATTGAATCGGTAATTGTTTTAATGAATCACATACCTGCTGATTAATATATCCGTATTTATACATTTGTGACAACACAACATTCCTGCGGGTTAAAGCAGCCTGCCCGTTATTTCGTGGGTTATAGCTGCTATTGGCTTTTAACAATCCTACCAATAAAGCAGATTCTTCCATTTTTAATGTTGAGGGTTCTTTATTAAAAAATACTAAAGCAGCTGTTTCAATACCATAGGTATTCTCACCAAAGGAAACCGTATTTAAATACAATTCAAGGATTTTATCTTTTTCATAAAATTGTTCCAGCTTACGGGCAATAAATATCTCTTTTATTTTGGCTACCGGAATAGTGAAAAAACCAAAATCTTTACGAGGATATAAATTTTTAGCCAGCTGCTGGGTAATTGTACTACCCCCACCGGAGCCTCTGTCAGCAAGCAGAATAGTTTTTACAAACACCCGTGTCAAACTTCTGTAATCAATGCCTTTGTGGGCATAAAACCGAACATCCTCGGTAGCAACTAAAGCATGAATAAAATGCTCCGGAATATCATCTAACTTTTCGTTTGTTCGATTTTGCAAATAATACCGGCCTAACAATTTATTGTCAACAGAATAAACATTAGTAGCCGTATTATGATGAATTTGTTGTAAGGCTTTATCGGAAGGAAATCCTCCAAAAACACCAAATCTTACTGCACCAATAAACAGAATTAGAAATACAAATAACAAAATAATCAAAGAGATAAAACCTTTGATTACCATTTTTCTTATGTTGCGATTCTCTTTTTTCTTTAATTTTTTATTCATCTATCAATTGTTGTTGATTAAAACAACATTTTTGCCTTTGCTATGGCCTTGTTGGGCGAAGTTATGTGCTTCTGAAATTTCATCTAAACTAAAAGAACGATCAATTTTAACCATTATTTTATTTTCTTCAATCCATTGTTTTATTTGAAGCAGATCTTTCTGATGATGTTTCATTAACAATGTTTTAACTTTTTTACCGTTGGTAAACCATTGTAAAATTTTATGGATTAATATTTTGGGCCGTGGCAATGTATTAATATAAACACCTCCGGGATTCAGCAGATGCTTACACCTGGGAAAACTGTAAATACCGGCAACGTCAAAAAAAACATCAACCTTTTGTTGTACGTTTATAATATCTTCTGTTTGATAATCAATAAATTCATCGGGATGAAACTGCGCAACAAATGTTTTGCTTGCCTGGCTGGCAACCGCAATTACCTTTGCTCCCATTATTTTGGCTATCTGGATAGCCATATGCCCTACTCCGCCTGAAGCTCCGAGAATCAATACCGATTGTCCTTTTTGCAATCCGGCTTTATCGCGCAAAGCCTGCAATGCGGTTAGCGAGGCCATAGGAAAGGCGGCGGCTTCTGCATCAAAAATATTTTGGGGTTGATGAGCAAAACAGTTCTCATGGCCAACAGCAAATTCTGCTAAGGCGCCTCCATATTTATTATCCAGTACGCCAAAAACTTTATCCCCCTTTTTAAATTGCTTAATTTCATTTCCTGTTTCCACCACTTCGCCACAAACATCATATCCCAGAATAATCGGAAAAGGAGAACCCAAAATATATTTATGGTTTCCTTTACGTTGTTTCCAGTCAATAGGATTAATGCCAACAGCAATTACTTTTATTAGAAGTTGGTCATTTTTTATTTTGGGTGTTTCTATATCTGTAACCTTAAAAACATCAGGTGTCCCAAATTGGTTAATCGTTGCTGCTTTCATATTATTTTTTTTGTTTCAATTCAAATATTTATTGTACAGGCAGAAAGTACCTTAACTAACTTATCATCAAAAGATAAATCATAAAATCTCGGATTAAATCATTTTCTAAAAATAACAAATCCATACTAATTTTACTACCTTTGCATGCTGCAATAAAAAAGAAAACCGAATGCCAAAACATATTGACACTACACCAAAACCGGAACAGGCGGTACTAGTAGGCGTAATAAACCAGGATCAGGATGCCCAACAGGTACAGGAATATCTGGATGAATTGGCATTTTTAACCGAAACAGCCGGAGCTATTCCTGTAAAACAGTTTACCCAACAAATCAATGTTCCTAATCCAAAAACATTTATCGGCGAAGGCAAACTGGCCGAAATAGATTACTATGTAAAAGATAATGATATTGACATGGTTATTTTTGATGATGACCTTTCACCTACACAGCACCGGAACATTGAGCGTACTCTAAAATGCAAATTAATCGACCGCACCAATTTAATTCTTGATATTTTTGCTAAAAGAGCCCAAACGGCACATGCTAAAACACAGGTTGAGCTTGCTCAATACGAATATTTATTACCACGATTAGCCGGGATGTGGACTCACCTCGAGCGTCAACGTGGTGGTATTGGCCTACGTGGGCCGGGTGAACGGGAAATTGAAACTGACCGCCGAATAGTTCGCGATCGCATTTCACGATTAAAAGAACACCTTAAAAAGATTGACAAACAAAAAGCTACCCAGCGTAAAAACCGTGGTAAAATGGTACGCGTAGCTTTGGTTGGTTATACCAATGTAGGCAAATCAACCCTCATGAACTTGCTCAGCAAATCCGATATTTTTGCCGAAAATAAACTTTTTGCAACGCTTGACACCACCGTAAAAAAAGTAGTTATTGGCAATTTACCCTTTTTGCTTTCCGATACAGTAGGTTTTATCCGAAAGCTGCCACACAGTTTGGTTGAGTCGTTTAAATCTACGTTAGACGAGGTACGTGAATCAGATATTCTTTTACATGTAGTGGATATTTCGCACCCTAACTTCGAGGAACAGATCCAGGTGGTTGACGAAACCCTGCAGGAAATTGGAACAGCCGACAGTACCAAATACCTAGTTTTTAACAAAATGGATACCTACACCTTTGAAAAAAAGGATGAGGATGATTTAACACCCAAAACCAAAGAAAATTTGTCGCTCGAAGATCTACAAAATACCTGGTTTGCCAAAAACCACGATTCGTGTATTTTTATCTCTGCCAAAAACAAAACCAATATCGACGAGCTTAAGAAAATGCTGTACGATAAGGTGAAAGAAATACATGTACAGCGTTATCCGTATGATGATTTTTTATATTGATGATTAATAAAAAATACGCGCGTTTATATTTATGGGACACTTACCTAAAATTAAATAGTTTATTAAATCTAAAATCCTCTAAATTTAAACTATCTTACATCTAATCTTGAACACACTTATTTATTAAACCTTGTAAAATACTCATCAATTTCTTCTCTCATTTCAATACCTACTCTTTCAAAACAATTGAGCAAATCAAAGTATGCTCCTTCACCACCAAGAAAATCCCAAAATTCAGCCGCTACTTTCAATTCATTCTCTAAATCAAGCATGCCAGCCATAGTCCATCGGCTATATGGTTTTGGCTCATATGGGTTATAAGGAATAGCAATAAGTGTATTAATTTTTGCATCTGGCTTTTCGGCTAATGTCGTTGCTGTCCATTCTAATAATGTTCGTTTAAATTCTTTAAATCCTCCTGTAAGCTTCCCCAAAAACTGGACAGTTTAAAAGTAGACAAAAATTGTTAACTTTAAACTGTAATTATGAAAAGAAAAAGATTTACCCCCAACAAATTGCCTCCATACTCAAAGAGTATGATAATGG
>JAYEKP010000159.1:0-11373 GCA_034661075.1 Bacteroidota bacterium | reverse complement strand
AATGTTTATTATATAATTTTTTAAAATTTGTTATTTAAAAATTTTTATTATAAAAAGAATATATTGGTTAAATTTGAGTACTGAAAATAAACGAATTAAATTAATTATGCCAGATAAAAAAGTTTCAATAGCAATAGCAAGTGATCATGCTGGATATGATTTTAAAGAAAAGATTAAAAAATATTTAGAAAATAAAGGATATAGTATTAAAGATTTTGGTACCCATTCGGATGAAAGTGCTGATTATCCCGATTATGCTCATCCGTTAGCATCAGCTGTTGAAAAAGGAGATTATACATTTGGTATTACGCTTTGTGGAAGCGGAAACGGAATAAGTATGACAGCCAATAAACACCAGGGTATTCGTTCAGCTCTTTGTTGGAATACAGAAATTGCAAAATTTGCTCGTTTACATAATGATGCAAATCTATGTTCGTTACCGGCACGGTTTATTTCTTATAATTTAGCAGAGGAAATAGTAAATATATTTTTAAATACTAATTTTGAAGGTGGAAGGCACCAACGAAGAATTGAAAAAATACCTACGCATTAAATATATTTTGTGATGTTATCAAATACATGTAAATATGCCATACGAGCTGTTATTTATTTATCATTAAATGGCGGCGAAGAAAAAAAAATTGGAATAAAAGAAATTTCTAAGGAGCTGGATATTCCAACACCCTTTTTAGGAAAAATACTACAGACATTGGCTAAAAATAAGCTATTAAGTTCAACCAAAGGGCCTCATGGTGGGTTTGGACTTGTAAAGCCAGCAAAAGATATAACGTTGTTAAATATTGTAGAAGTTATTGACGGCCTTGATTTTTTCAATACTTGTTTAATTGGTTTACGAACTTGTAAACCTACTGCTCATGATAATATTCAATGTCCTGTACATCATAAATATGAACCAATAAGTAAACAAATTTACGATTTGTTTAATAATGAAACTATTGAAAATTTAAAAATACAAATTGAAGAATCAGATGGTAAAATAGGATTATAAAATTTTTAACCACTGAGATTTTTTTATGTAAGAATATAATAGGATAGCAAAAAAACAACCGGTTGTGTTTGCCAAAATATCTAAAATTTCTGCTGACCGGGTTTGGGTTAAATAAAATTGAAACACTTCCATAAGCATTCCATAGCTAATAACCCAAACAAAAGTAATTAACATATGGTTATGTTTTTTTCGTTTACCAGAACGTATAAGCGAAGCAAGAATAGTGAGCGATAATATAAAATATAATAACATGTGTATAACTTTATCCATATACGGAAAATTTAGAAGAGAAATTTTATTCAGGTTCTCTCCTGATGTTATACTTCCATATAAAATAAAAAGTGATATTAGTGTTGATTTCCAATAATTTATTATATTATCTCTTATTTTCATATTTTGTTTTATAAAAGAATAAGCGAATATAAAATTAATTTTTGTAACTTATAAAACGCTATATTTTATTAATTGCTAAACGAATAATTTAGTTTTTAATATGTAATTAAATTTTGAAATTATGGACAAGAGAGATGCAATAATAAAATCATTACTTAAAGATTTAAAAAAAGAAAATATTAATACCTGGTTTGATTTGGGTTTGTTTTTAGACAGGATAAAAGAAAACCGGGAAGTTCCAAAATTTAAATTTTCTGGAAGCTACAAGGAATTTAAAGAGTTTTTGTGTAATTCAAACATGGCTTTTTTGACTTTTCAATATGCTATTGACGGGGTAAGTATTGAAGTAAAAAAATACACCAAAATTTTTAAGGATAAATATAACACATCAAACATTCATTATATTGCGGGTAAATTTTTTCCGGAATCTAAAAAAATGATACCGGAATATGTAAAAAAAATAGAGTTAGAGTCCATCCAAGGTTTTGATGACTGGAAATTGTATAAAAGTTTTTTTTTCACACACCTGGAGCGAGGAAGTAAAGAATATAATGTTTTAATTGTTAAATTTTGGAAAGAAACATTACAAATTATAAAGGAGCTGGGTAATTATATTGTCGATAAAAATATTCAATTGCTCTATTTAATTAATGTTTGTTCTAATCCTGGAAACGTTTCTTTAGCCCTGGCCGTTGTTTTACTTTCCGAGTATTTAAAAATTCCGGTAATCAATAATAGCCACGATTTTTTTTGGGAAGGGGGAAATAAAGAAATCAATAAGAAAGTATATCATTTACCGGATGGCCCGCGAGATTTCTTTTTTAAAAATGCTCATGTAGGAGAATTTTTTTCGATTATTGAAATGTTGTATCCGTGGGATTCACGTACATGGATGCATGTAAATATTAATAAGCAACAAACCGAACGATTAATAAAAATTAATGGTATAAATCCGGCAAATGTAACTGAAATTGGAACTGCTGTTGATACGAGCGAGTATCAAAATACAACGAAAAGAAAAAAAATAAGTACTTTTTATCAATTTGAAAAAATTTTAAGTCGTTATCAAGATACTTTAATTAGTTATTCGGTAAAAGATGTGTTGGAAAGCAATTTGGTTTCTCCGGAATATATAAGGCCTATTTTAGTAGGAGCACGAAAAACAAAACCCTTATCCAAATTCTTAAACGAAAATATTATTTTTTTACAGCCAACACGTATTATTGCCCGAAAGCGAATTGAAATAGGTTTTAATCTGGTTAAAAAACTTTTTGATGAAGAGGATTTTTACACCCGGTTTAAAGAAACCCATAATCTTAAACTTACACTTTTAATTACAGGACCTATCGCCGCAGGACATTTCGATTATTTTAGACAGCTTCTGAAAAGGTTTCAACAACTATTATCAAATTTGGAACCTAAAATCCGGAATAAGGTATTTTTAGCTTTTTTGTTTAGCGAGCTGGATAAAAAAACATTTAAAGAAAAATTTGAAGATCCTGTAGGAATTCCTGAATTGTATAATATTGCTTCGTTAGTTTTGTTGCCGAGTAAAACCGAAGGACGTGGATTACCTATTATTGAAGCAACCGCTTGCGGAACGCCAATTTTTTGCAGCCGCTATTATCCCGAAAATGTATATTCCGAAGTAATTGGAGAGCATCTACCTCATCAGGACAGACTCAAAGTCATTGAATTTGATGGGAAAAATATCACTAAAAAGCACACCAAAAAAATTATGGAAAGTGTGTTTTCCCCCCATAAATTCACTCATATTATCGCACATAATCAACAAGTTGTTGATAAAAGATATAGCTTACTATCGCTTAAATTAAATTTTGATGATATTTGTCTAAAATTTTATTATCAATTAAGTTCTAATAATGCTGCATTTAACAAAGCTAAAAAAGCGATTCAATTTTATCAAAAAGTTGTTAATTATACTAATGCTGATTTAGAAGACATATTAGATACCCAAAACCGTGAATATTTGCCAGGATTTGGACGATTACGATTTATGATTTTATTAAAATCCCTTATTGATCCCAGCTATTTTAGGGTTGAAGAACAATTTTTCCGTGGTAAAGCCTATCAATATGCACGACAAATTATGGAAAAATTTGAAGGTGAAATTAAAACCAAAGAGAAACATCAGTTTTTTAATGCAATTGAAAGTATTTTTTTATATCACATTGGCGAAATGGATATTCAACACGACCATTCGTTGCCTTATCGTCATCGAAATAAAAATAAGTATCCATATCAGGATTTTACAATACAAGAGATAAGTGGATTGATAAATATACTTTATCATGAAATTATTCCCATTGAGGAGAAACCTGAAATTGATGTAAATGCCCATTTTTTCACCGATTTCGATTTGGCTTTATCGCAATTAACTTCAAGTACTTATTTGGGTATTGACGACCGCAAATTATTAATAAAAAAATTGCAATCGAATGTTCCTATTGCTTATTTCCCAGGGAAATATATCAAAAATGAGATTGAATTTTTTGCCTTGCAATCTGTTCGCTCAAGGTTAGAATTAAAAATTGATGAAGAATTAACAGAAGATATTTTGAAAGAATGTTCTGAATATATTTCTCCTGTTTATATTATGGTCAGTACAAAAACAACGATTGAAAATTATAACCGCTATAGTATTGAAAAGTTTATTTTGGAAGGGAATGATGAAGAATTGAAATTACTTTATCAATATAAAATTCTGCAAGTAGTTAATATTGATCAGTGGTGTGTAGGAATTCATTTTAATCAGCTGGGAGAGGAAGGACTAAAAGTACTTCGAAAAGTAAAAGTAGAAAAAGGATTTATTATTTCAAATCGTACAGAAGCTGCTGTAATGACTGACATTGTTGATATAGACAGGTTTCATATAGGAAAGATTGAAGACCGTATTACAGAGTCTATTATGGGAATACCGATGAATACCGGGTTTATTCAGTTTGTACCTGCCGGAATGCGTGTTACGTTAGCTTATCCCACGCCTGTTCAAACGGCCAAAGATTTTCATGATTATTTAAAAAGTGATGAATTTAACAAAGCCATTAAGAAATTTGGCGAAAAGAAAGTTTTTGAAATATTACGTGAAGATGCACAGATCAAATTGTCGCCTGTTAAAAAAGTGATAGGCGATTTGTTGGCTTCGAATGAATCCGTAGATGTAGTTTCTTATGAGTTTGTGAGCGGAGTGTATAAGGATAAAATGCCATGGAACGGGGTAATAGCCAAAACCCGCTTGGATAAGGCAAATTGGGAATTCATTATCCGATCATCAGAGAAAACCCAGCCGGTGACATCATTTGTACAAGAATTTGAAAAAGAGTATAAGCAACCTGTGAAAATTGCATGGAATGGAGGATATATTCTTAATCCGGAATTAGTTGGAAAATTAGGGTTGCCCGAATCCTATATTGGCTCACCCTTAGGTTTGTTAATAACCGATGGGAAAGTTTTAAGTGCACCCTTGTTTAATAAACCCGCTTTGATTTTTACCGCCAAGGGTGTTGATATTTTTAGGGTTAATTGTTCAAAAGGTATCTGCGTTTCACGTGGAACAGTTTCTGTGGAGTTTTCTCAGTCTCAATATAATAATGAGGCGGAGAAAAATAACACAGCTTTTTTTGATTTGATGCATGATAAAGAAGAACTTGATGCCCATGGAAAGGTATTTGTTCGTTTAGCCGGAAATATTATTAAAGATATAGTAAAAACCAAAGAAAATCAGAAAGTTAAAATTATTCCTGTAGGGTTAACACTGGCATTTCCTCAAGATAAATTTCCTGCCGGCTGGAAAATTGGAGATGAAGTTGATTTAAAAATTAAAGGATTGGAAAATATTATTCATGCTGTTGAAGCCGGGCCAATGTTAATTGATGATGGGAAAACATGTCTGGATATAGAAATAGAAGGGTGGAAAACACAACATTCGATTAAAACACAAGCAGCCCGATTAGATTATACCGACATGCGAGGGCCTAAAATTGCCGCAGGAATTGATCATAAAAAGAATCTTGTTGTTTTGGCTATTAACGGGCGAATACGTGAGTCGGTTGGTGCTACGCACCTTAATATGGCTGAAATTTTACAAAAGTTTAATATCATCAAAGGCATGGGTTTTGATCCCGGAGGAAGCAGCACGTTGGTAGTTAACGGAGAAACATTAAATATTTCTCCTTATAATAGCCAATACGAAGAAAATGTTTTTTCTTTGCCTCCACAACCCAGAGCTGTTTCTAACGTTGTAATGGGATATATACCAAACAAAGAAAAATAAACCATTGGCAGGTATTTATTTACATATTCCGTTTTGTAAAAGAAAATGTGCATATTGCGATTTTTTTTCGCTGGCGAATGCAAAATATCAAGACGATTTTGTTCAAGCCATTCTACAGGAGATTTCGTTGCAGCAACATTACCTGGATAATGAACGTGTGCAAACCATTTATTTTGGAGGAGGCACACCTTCATTGCTTTCTATTGGACAGCTTGAAGAAATACTAAATGCTTTGCATAAAAATTTTAGTTTAGATAAAAATATTGAACTAACCCTCGAAGCAAATCCTGAAAATTTAACACCAATTTTTTTAAGAGATTTAAAATCCCTTGGATTTAATCGGGTAAGTATTGGAATACAGTCGTTCAACAATGATGATTTAATGTTGATGCGTAGAACACATAATGCAGAAACCGCTGTTAAATCTATTTATAATGCAAAAAATCAAGGATTTAAGGATATTTCTGTTGATTTAATTTATGGATTACCGAATTTAACAAAGCAAAAATGGGAGAAAAATTTAGAGCAAATTTTCCTGTTAGATGTGCAACATATTTCTGCCTATCATTTAACCGTTGAACCCAAAACTCTTTTTAAAAAATGGTATGATGAAAATAAAATTTATTTACCAAATGAAGAAAAAAGTTTAGAACAATATAACCTTTTGGTCGAAAAAACGGCTGCTAACGGATTTTTACATTATGAAATTTCCAATTTTGCCAAAGATGGATTTCTTTCGTTACATAACACCAATTATTGGATGGGTGTAAAGTATTTAGGATTAGGCCCTTCTGCACATTCGTATAATTTAACTTCGCGACAATGGAATATTTCAAACCTGCACGTATATTTATCCGAAATATCCAAAGGAAATATACCATTCGAAAGAGAAAATTTGTCGTTGCAGGAAAAATATAATGATTTTATATTAACATCTTTTCGAACCATGTGGGGATTAAATTTGGAAAAATTTGTTTTAAATTTTGGATCATCGTATAAAAAATATTTTTTTAAAAAGGTAGAAAAATATTTGGATCAAAAATTTTGTATTCAAAATCATGATCAAATAAAATTATCCGAAAAAGGAATGTTTATTTCTGATCATATTATGACTGATTTATTTTTTGAATAAAAAATATTCTTTATGATATCAAAAGGGAAATTATTTGAAGGCCAGGAATCTTATCGTTTATTATTTGAATTATCGAATGATCCAATTTTAATATTCAAAGATTTTCATTTGGTAGATTGCAATAAGGCTACTTTAACATTACTAGGTTTTTCGTCTAAGAAAGAGTTTGAAACAGCAATAGATGAAGTATTGGCACCGGAATATCAGCCCGATGGAGAAAAATCATCCGTTAAAGTGAAAACGATGATGAATAAAGCTTACCAAAAGGGCTATCATCGATTCGAATGGGTACATTTAAATAAAAAGAAAGAAGAGGTTTATGTTGATGTAACATTAACTCAAGTACCTAATCGGGGACAAAATTATCTTTTTGCTATATGGCGGGATATGTCCAAACAAAAAGAATATGAAAAAAACCTTGAAGAAAGCGAAAAATTGTATAGTACCTTATTTGAACAGGCAGCTGATGATATTTTGGTTGGTATTAATAAGGGTGAAATCATCGATGCAAATAGAAGTGCTTGTAATTTAACGGGTTATCGTAAAAATGAGTTGATAGGGAAAAATATAAAACAGTTATTTAACCCGGATGAATTAGAAAAAAACCCATTAAGGTATGATTTAATTAAAACCGGCAATATTATAAAAAGGGAGCGGGAAATTGTTTGCAAAGACGGCAAGGTAATTCCTGTGGAAATGAATACGAAGATTATAGAAGATGGATTTATGCAGACTTTGTTCCGAGATATTTCGGTTCGGAAAATGGCTGAAAAAGCTCTTATTGAAAGTGAAGAGAAATACCGCAATGTGTTTAAATATGCTCCGCTTGGGATTTTTCATTACGACCAAAACGGAGTTATTACTGATTGTAATCAGAACTTTATAGATATTATTGGTACTTCGAAAGAGCAGCTAATCGGGCTGAATATGCTTAAAGATTTAAATAATCATGAAATAATTAAAAAGGTTGAGCTTTTCTTAAAAACAGGAAAAGGAGTATATGAAAACTGGTACACTTCGGTAATCGAAAAAAAAACGACCTTTGTAAAAGGTGTTTTTAAATGTACATACGATGAAAATAAAAATTTTATTTCCGGTATTGGCCTTATCGAAGATATTACTAAGCGTAAAAAAGCCGAGATGGCCCTAATTGAAAGCGAACAAAAATATCGATTGCTTTTTGAAAATGCCAGTGATTCTATTATGCTAATGAACGAAGAGGTTTTTGCGGATTGTAATGAAAAAACATTGGAATTATTTGGGTGCTCTAAAAAAGAAATTATTGGGCAATCACCTTATAAATTCAGCCCTAAAAAGCAACCAGATGGGAGAAGTTCAAAAGAAAAAGCAAGAGAAAAAATAATAGAAGCAATACAAGGCAAATCGAAAATTTTTGAATGGGTACACCAAAAAGCAGATGGAACAAATTTTTATACTGAAGTAAGTTTAAATGTTTTTGATAAACAACAAAATAAAAATACAGTACAGGCGATTGTCCGTGATATCACCGAACGAAAAGAATTTGAACAACGGATATATGAAACGATTATTGAAACAGAAGAATGCGAACGACAGCGCCTAGCCAGCGATATACACGACGAAATAGGACCATTACTATCCAGCTTAAAAGTGTATATTGAATCATTAGACCCCAAAGCAGACGAAGCAAAACAACGACATATTAAAACCAAGCTTCAGGAATTAATTAAAGAAACGATTGATAATGTCCGTGAAGTTTCCAATGCGATTAGTCCATACTTATTGAATAAATACGGATTGGAAACAGCCATTGAGTCTTTTATTAAACAAACAGAGAATATTCTTTCCATACAGTTTAAATCCAATTTAAAAGACAAAAGGTTTTCGCTCAAAACAGAAATTGTTTTTTTTAGGATTATTAAAGAGTTGTTAAATAACACCCTAAAACATGCCCGAGCCAAAAATATTGACGTACATTTGCAATATAGTAATGGAGAATTGCAATTGTGTTATACCGATGATGGTATTGGTTTAGATAAGAAATATTTAACTTCAGGAAAAACAGAAGGGATGGGATTATTTAATATCATTAATCGGGTTAATTCAATACAAGGCGATTATAAATTTTACGAAATGTCAGACGGTTTTAAATTTACATTAACCAAAAATACACCGTTACTAGAAAGCATAAAAAAATAATATATTATATTTATTATGACCGTACTCATTGTAGATGATAATAAACAATTTTTGGAAGCATTTAAGTTTTTTTTACAGGAAAAATTCTCGGATAGAATAGAAGAAATTTTCGAAGCATCGAATGGGCAAGAATGTCTCGATATTTTAAAAAGAAATGCAATAGATATTGTTTTTATGGATTTTGAAATGCCTGTAATGAATGGTGTAGAAGCAACCAAAATAATAGTTGATTTATACCGTAACTTAAAAGTAGTAGCAGTATCCTTTCATTCTGAGCTTGAAGATATGAAAAAAATGTTAGAAGCAGGAGCGCGTAATTATATTATAAAAGAAGAAATTAGCCACGAAACCGTAGAAAAATGTTTTACAAACATGTAACCTGACGTATTCAAAAATATTATATTTTCCAATATTTATGAATAATGCATGGAAAAATCAAACGTTTATTTTTTTGTTGCCAACGTAATTAATTTTGATAATTTTTCTTCTAGCGTATCGTAAGAAAAATATTTTTTCCCTAACTGAAAATTATATTCGCTAATTTCTTTATTTATTGGATCATTGTATATTATTTCCTGCATTTCCTTTAGTGCTTTATCTGTAATTTGGTTATCTTCAAGCATAACCGTTTTAAATCCCTTGCTTCCAATATCTGGCCAATATACTGGTTTATAGTTATTAACAAATATTGGTTTTTTGGCTAATACCGCTTCGACAAAAGCATTACCAAAACCTTCATAGGTGCTAAAATAGGTACAAGCCCGAGCGTGTGCATAAGTATCCGATAAGGAATAGCTTTTATCATTTACAGAGCCAGCAAACCCTTTCGTAGAAAAGCTGTGATAAGCAAAATGTACTTGTTTACTAATTTTAAGTTGATGAATTAAATCGACCAGTTCCATATAATATTCACTTCCTGCATCATCGGCATAATTGCCGGTAATAATAAGTTTGATTTTTGGATTGTTTAATAAATCAATGAGTTTTATTGCCGTTTCGATACCTTTACGTCGAACAATTCGGGTAATCTGAAATAATAAGATATCATCATCATCAAGCCCTAAATCTTTACGTAAATCTTTATTATGTTCTGTTATTTCACCAAAAGGGTTGTCAAAGTCCATAACGTTAGGAACAACAATTGAATCGCGATTATACTTTTCTTTTAATGTTTGTTGCGCATGTAGGTTAATTACTGCATGAAAACTATTTGGTAATTGTAAAGGGAAAGTATCTTTTACAATTTGATTTATTTTTTTGTGCGGAGAAACATATCTGTTGCCTCTTTCCCAGGCAAAATCATGGTCGTGCGTTATGGTTGGTATCTGTAATTTTTCTACGGCTTTTTTTATGGCTAATCCCATTGAAATGTGGGATGGCAATGCGGATGCATTTTCTGATATCAATAATTGAATAGTATGTGTTTTTACCCAGTCAATGATTTTACGTTCAATAACATTAGCATATAAAAGCAAATGTTCAAGTAACTCATCTTCATCGTAATCGGGGTTAAAATAGGCTTTTTTCTGTTCCCAATAACTTTCGGGCGAAAAAAAAGACATTTCCTGAACACGGGTTTCATGTTGACAATCAATTTTTCTTCCTTCAAACTGGCCTGAAATAATAAAAATTTCATGGCCCATACGTTGCAATACTTCAATCCATTTTTCGGTTTCCAAAGCAACACCGTCAACACCTCCAATACGGCCTATTATGATTCCTATTTTCATGGGTTGTTGTTTTAATCTTGTAAATATGAATATCTTATAATAATCGTTTACTTTTGTAATTAGCGCAATAAAAATACAAGTTATGAAGAAAATTTTTATTTTGTTTATCCTTTTTTTTAATATATTTAATAATTATGCTCAAAATGCGAAAAATAATTGTTATACCAATCTTGATGCTGATGAATTTTATATTGCCATAAATACTCAGGAGGTATTTTTAATAGATGTACGATTATTTAGGGAATATAGAAAAAATAGGATCGAAGGAGCATTGCTGGCTGCTAATAAAGAATCTCTCATCTCATTATGCGATAAGTTAGGCCGCAAAACGCCAATTTATCTTTATTGCGAAGATGGAGACCGGAGTAAAACAGCTGCGGTAATTTTATGTAATGAAATGGGGTTTAAAAACATTTATAATTTAAAGGGAGGGCTCCGTAAATGGACTAAAAAATACCCGTTAGATGAATCAAAAATTAAAAAAAGAGTCTGAGAATTTATCATTTCATTACATAGCTGTCCTAAATATTTTTAAAATTAAAAAATACAAACGTAATTACAGGTATTTTGGACAGATTTTTACTATTATTAAAAACGAATCCCCCCATTTAAATAAAATCCCTTGTTTATATTTGGA
>JAYEKP010000158.1:0-11384 GCA_034661075.1 Bacteroidota bacterium | reverse complement strand
AGTATCATAATCACTTTGATAATTCGCTAAATAATCAATTACATTAACATCGTATAGGTTATAATTTTCGGTCATTAATATGGATTGATCATTGGTAGCATTAAAATTTACTTTATTGGAATAAGTAACCCCTGCAACATAAAAGTATTTTTCGCCAATTTCTTCATAGTATTGTAGGCCAAGGTCAAAGGTTACTTTATTCATTTTTATTTTATTAACGATAACCGTTGAATAACTTTCCGGTACATCTAAATAAGCCTGATTGTATTGTTCGGTTGAACCAAATAAATAGTTCAGGTTAAATCCGGCCGATAAACCTTTATAAATATTAAATGAGTTTGTTAAAAATAATTGGGTAATCCCCCCATTTCCATAATAATTATATTTTTTATTAAGGGTATCATTAAATTCGTAGGCATCGGTTTGATTAATGTTATAACCAATTTTGGAGTAAGGTGTTACTCCCGCACTTGCTACCCACCATTTTTTTAATGGGAAAGATATCGCAAGATGATCGAAAGCAAAATTATTAAATGTTAAACTATTATCGTTTGACTTAAGTTCTTTGGTTATTCCACTAATACCCACATCAAAAATAAAAGACATGCTATCTTGGGCACTTATAGAAGCTGGATTTAAAAAATTAATTTGATTATTCATGCGTAATCCTGCAGATATTCCTCCTATCGCTTTATTTTGGTTAAAGCCGCTTCGGTCAATCTCTCCAATACCAAATCGGGTATAGGGCGAATTGGTAAGGCTTTGTCCAGTAATTTGTAGTAGGGTAATAATGATTAAACCTATGGTTAAAAATGTTTTTTTTATCATGCTTTTATGTTGTATTCTAAGATTCTGTTTAATCCAATAAAATTTAAATTCAAGTTTACAAAGATGGGATTTTTTAACTTTTTATCAAAAAAAATAGCATCCCCTCCTGTTAAAATTACTTTTAAATGGTTAAATTTTGTTTTAAAGGTGTTTATATAGCTATCCATTTCAAATATCAAACTGTGTTGTACTCCCGAAATTATGGCTTCTTTTGTGTTATTTGCAATTAATGGATAATTATTATTTTTTTCTTGCAATGGTAGCCGGTTTGTATAATCGTGCAATGCTCTAAATCGCATCTCTAAACCTGGTGAAATTGTTCCTCCCAAATATTGATTTTGTTGATTAATAAAATCAAAGGTTACAGCCGTACCTGCATCGATTACCAAAACGTTGGTATTTGGGAAAATATTGTTTGCTCCAATAACTGAGGCTAAACGATCTTTCCCTAAGGTGTCTTTTGTTTGATATAAGTTTTCAATGGGTATTTTGGTTTTTTCAGTAAGTTCAATATAATATGTAAATTCAGACTGAAGAAAAGTTAAAAAAGAAGCTTCTAATTCTCGGACAGTAGAAAGAATAACATGTTTAATTTCCGGATATTTTTGTGAAATGTCCTGGATAATATTTGAATGTAATGTGTTAAAATTGAAAATTTCTACAATCTCTCCTCTTCGAAAAACAGCAAATTTGTTCCTGCTATTTCCTATATCAATGGTAAGGTTCATGAACATAATTTATTAAAAACCAGGCGTAAATATATAATAAATTATCAATTTTAATGGACTCTTTTTTCATTAATTTTGATGATTGATTATTTGTTTAAAAATATCGATTGCTTTTTGTATGCTATCAATTTTTTGAATACTTAAAGTAAGTTTGTTATTTACCTCTTTCATTTTTATGGATTGAGGATTTTTTTGTAGAAAACTTAATATTTTAGCAAAAACGGCAGATTTATAAAATAGTGAATCTTGATCGCTGATAAAATAGGCTACCAGTTTGTTATTTTTCAGGATAATTTTTTCAACTCCTAAATCTATTGCCAACCACCTAAGCCTTACAACATTCATTAATTCAGTGGTTTGTGATGGAACTTTTCCAAAGCGGTCTTTTAATTGTGCTTCGAAAGATAACAATTGATCTTCTGTTTCGGTATTATCTAATTCGCGGTAAAGCCTTATTCGTTCTGAGATATTGCTAATATAGGTGTCAGGGAAAAGAATCTCCAGATCAGTATCTATTTGGCAATCGCTGATAAATTTTTGTTTTTGTATTTGCTTTTCTGTTTCTTTTTGGTGTTCCGATTCATAAAGATCCCTAAACGAAGTTTCTTTTAACTCTAAAATGGCTTCGTTTAAAATTCTGTGGTAAGTTTCAAAACCGATGTCGGTAATAAATCCACTTTGTTCGGCTCCTAATAAGTTTCCGGCTCCTCTGATATCTAAATCCTGCATGGCAATATTAAATCCGCTTCCTAATTCTGAAAATTCTTCAATCGCTTTTAATCTACGTCGGGCATCCTGGGTAACAGAAATAAGAGGTGGAGCTAAAAGGTAACAGAAAGCTTTTTTGTTAGATCTCCCTACGCGTCCGCGTAGTTGGTGTAAGTCACTTAATCCGAAATTCTGGGCATTATTAATAATCATTGTATTGGCATTGGGAATATCAAGCCCGGATTCAACAATTGTTGTAGCAATTAATACATCATATTCATATTGAATAAAATCGAGCATTACTTTTTCAAGCTTTTTACCTTCCATTTGTCCATGTGCAACAACGGTTCTAACATCAGGACATAACTTGTTAACCAATTTTTCAATTTCTTCGATATTTTGTACCCGGTTATGAATAAAAAATACCTGCCCATTCCGTTGAAATTCATAATCAATAGCTTCTTTAATGATATTTTCATTGAACGTATGGAGTTCTGTGATGATTGGATAGCGGTTAGGCGGTGGGGTATTGATGATTGACAAATCACGAGCTCCCATCATGGAAAATTGTAGAGTTCTTGGTATGGGTGTTGCCGTTAATGTGAGTGTATCAACATTGATTTTTAATTTTTTTAACTTTTCTTTTACCGAAACGCCAAATTTTTGTTCTTCGTCGATGATGAGTAAACCCAGATCTTTAAATTTTATTTCTTTTCCTACCAGGCGATGGGTCCCAATAATAATATCAATTTTTCTTTCGCTTAGATTTTTTATAATCTCTTTTTGTTTTTTTGCCGATCTGAGGCGGCTTAAGTACTCAATATTACAAGGGAAATTTGCTAATCGTTCCGTAAATGTTTGATAATGTTGAAGAGCAAGAATCGTTGTGGGAACAAGAATAGCCACCTGTTTGCTGTCTGATACAGCTTTAAATGCTGCACGTACAGCAATTTCTGTTTTCCCAAATCCTACATCGCCACAAATAAGCCGGTCCATGGGTGTTTCCGACTCCATATCCTCTTTTACGGCTATTGTTGCCGTTAGTTGATCGCGGGTATCATCGTAAATAAATGATGACTCCAGTTCTTTTTGCATAAACGTATCAGTAGCATAAGAAAAACCTTTTTGTGCTTTACGTTTTGCGTAAAGCTGAATAAGCTCTTTGGCAATATCTTTTACTTTTTTCTTGGTATTTTGTTTAAGTTTTTGCCAGGCTCCGGTACCTAATTTATATATTTTGGGGGGTTCAGAATCTTTCCCTTTATATTTACTTATTTTATGTAATGCATGTATACTAACATATAAGGTATCCTGGTCTTTATAAACTAGTTTTATGGCTTCCTGGGATTTCCCATTAATATCAATTTTTTCTAATCCTCCAAATTTGCCTATACCATGATCGATATGCACCACATAGTCGCCAGGATGAAGCCCTGTCAATTCACGTAGGGTTATCTGTTCTTTCTTTTGTAAGTTGTTTTTGATGTTAAATTTGTGGTATCGGCCAAAAATTTGATGATCGGTATAAAAACAAGTTTTAATATCATGATCAATAAACCCTTCATGAAGGGTTTTTAAAACAGGGATAAAAGTTATTTCAGGATTTATATCCTTAAAAATGTTTTGTAATCGTTCAATCTGCTTTTCGTTATCGGAAAGAATGTAAGTCTGGTATCCTTTTTCGAGATTAGAAATAATATTTTCGCCAAGCAGGTTAAAATTTTTGTTAAAGGCAGGTTGGTGAGCAATGTTGAATTTTATTTCGCTGCTGTTAAAATAATTTTTTTGTCCAAATTCAATGTGCGGTGAGTTTTGAATAGATTGTATGAATTGATAGGATGAAATAATTAGCTCTTCGCGATTATCTTCGGTTAGTTTATCATAAATCTGTAAAGCTTTATCGACAATAAATGATAGGTTATCGGTCCATATTGTGGTATTTGAAGGTAAAAAACTGAAAAACGATTCGGTTTGTTTTAGCTCTTTATTCTCTGATACAGGATTTACAATTTTAGGAATAATAGAAATTTTTTCGAATTTTTCTTTCGATAATTGATTTTCAATGTCAAAAGAGCGAATTGATTCTACCTCGTTGCCAAAAAAATCTATTCGAAAGGGATGATCCGAAGCAAAAGAAAATATATCAATTATACTTCCACGAATTGAGTATTGCCCAGGTTCATAAACAAAATCAACATATTGAAAATGGTATTCTTGCAATACTTCCTCAATAAAATCAATATTTACTTTCTCTCCAACGCGTAAATGGAGGGTTGATTGTATAAGGTTATTTTTGTTAACGATTTTCTCGACAATTGCTTCGGGGTAGGTTGTAATGATGAGTTTTTTGTTGTCAGCCAATTGGGTGAGTGCCTCCGAACGAAGCAATAAATTAGCGCTATCTTCTTCACCGTAAATTATTGATCGTTTATATGAAGTAGGAAAAAAAGTTGCTTCTGATTCTAAAATATTAGAAATATCGTTATGAAAATAGGCTGCATCTTCTTTGTCCTGAAAAATAAAAACATGGGTTTGGTTGCTGTTGTTCATAATTGTTGCAGCAACAAGACTTTTTGACGATCCTGGCAAACTACTTAAATAAACATTTGAATTTCCATCTTTGCTTGTTTGCAAAATTTTGTTAACCTGGGGGTGGTTATTATAAAATTGTAAAATTTCCCTGAGTTGTATAATTTTAAGATTATCCATAAAGTAAAAAGGCAGTTGTATTTCAACTACCTAATGAAAAAAAAATATTTTTATTCAGAACTACTTGTATTTTTTTAAAAATTCTTCTGCTTTATCTACCATTTTTGTTGACCCGGTATAAAAAGGAATCCGTTGGTGTAATGATTCTGGTTTTAAGTCTAATATTCTTTGTTCCCCATCAGTGGCTTTCCCTCCAGCCTGTTCGGCAATGTAAGCAATAGGATTACATTCATACAAGAGTCTTAACTTTCCTTTAGGAGCTTTTGTTGTTTGTGGATAAATAAATATTCCTCCTTTTAAAAGGTTTCTATGGAAATCGGCTACCAATGATCCAATATACCTTGCTGAATATGGTCTTTTGGTTTCCTTATCTTTATCCTGGCAGTATTTAATGTATTTTTTTACTCCTTCGGGGAAATCATTGTAATTTCCTTCATTTAATGAGTAAATATTACCGTCTTGAGGAGTTTTAATATCCGGGTGAGAAAGACAAAACTCACCGATTCCTGTATCAAGGGTGAAGCCATTAACTCCCATGCCGGTGGAATAAACAAGCATGGTTGATGATCCGTAGATAATATAACCTGCAGCAATTTGTTTATTCCCTTCCTGTAAGAAATCTATAAGTTGAGCTTTTTCTCCCCGTGGAGAAATTCGACGATAAATAGAGAAAATCGTTCCTATCGAAACATTTACATTAATATTAGATGATCCATCCAAAGGGTCCATACAAACTATGTATTTTCCGTCTAAAGATAGTTCATCATCAAACGTAATAATTTCCTGATCTTCTTCGGAAGCAATACCGCAACATTCGCCACTGTCTTTTAAAGCAGCTGTAAATTGCATATCAGCAAAAACATCTAGTTTTTGTTGATGCTCTCCTTGTATGTTTACATTTCCTGCTTCGCCCAGTACATCAACTAAACCAGCTTTGTTAACTTTTTTGTGTACTACTTTTGCTGCAATGCCCATGTGGTGTAATAAGTTAGATAGCTCTCCTTTTGCATAGGGAATATTTGCCTGTCGGCGGATAATAAATTCGTTAAGTGTAGTTATATTGTATCCTTTCATTTGAAAACTAAGGTTTTGGTTTTGCACGCCCAAAAATGCCTGATGAAATTAGTAACATTATATATTACAAAAATAATTTTAATTTTATGAATATGAACAAAATATTTAAAAAATCGGCATAATAGAAAGTTTATTTATTTTATCACCATTTTAAAAATAAGAAATGCTAAATTTGTAAGCTTTGCTTATGATAAAAAATGCGCAAGAAATGATTGTTTATAAATTTGGTGGAGCTTCGATTAAGGATGCAAGTGGGGTAAAAAATTTTTTTCGTATTGTAAAATCTGTTTCCGATAAATTGATTATCGTTGTATCTGCATTTGGTAAAACAACCAACGCCTTAGAAGAAATCCACAAACTATCATACGATAATTTGACCTTGTGTAAAGATAAAATTAAGAATTTATTTTTATATCATTATCGTATCATGGATGAGCTTTTTGATGATAAAAAACATCCAATATTCAATAGCATTAAATTGGAATTTGGTCATTTACAAGAATGCGTTGAAAAGAAAGAATACGATACATTCGATGAGAAATATGATCAGATTATTTCTTTTGGTGAGATTTTTTCGACAAAAATTATTAGCGAATATCTTAATAAAACAGGTTTTACGAATCAATGGATTGATATTAGAAAATTTCTGGTTACCGATGCAACATTTCGTGATGCTGAAGTTGATTTTACCTTGTCAGAAAAAAAGATAAAGTCAACGTTTAATTTTAATCATAATCATAATAGTATTTATTATATTACCCAAGGGTTTATTGGTGGAACTAAAAATGGATTAACAACTACATTAGGACGAGAGGGGTCTGATTATACAGCTGCTTTACTGGCTTATTTTTTAGATGCTGCAGAAGTGGTGGTTTGGAAAGATGTTGAAGGGATTTTAAATGCCGATCCACAATATTTTACCGAAACCTCTAAGTTAAATAAATTGTCGTACCAGGAAACCGTAGAACTGGCTTATTTCGGAGCTAAAGTAATCCATCCCAAAACAATAAAGCCTTTACATAATAAAAATATCCCGTTAAAAGTAAAATCTTTTATGAATCCTAAAGGAGACGGAACGATAATTCAGTGTTTTAAAGAGTATGGAGAAGATTTGCCTGTTATTATATTAAAAAAACGGCAGGTGCTGGTGAGTTTGTTTCCTAAAGATTTATCATTTGTTATTGAGGATGAGTTGAGTAAGATTTTTAAATATCTTTCGGATCATCGAATAAAAGTGAATTTAATTCAAAATTCAGCTATTAGCTTTTCATTTTGTTTTGATAATACCAATAATAAAGTAAAAAAATTGATCGAGCATCTTAAAAAAGATTTTAAAGTGCTTTATAATGATAACCTGGAGTTATTAACCATTCGCCATTATTCTGATCAGGCCATTGATAAGGTAACAAAAGGACGAAAAATTTTTATTGAACAGCGAAGCCGACACACAGCTCATTTCGTGGTGAAATAATTTATCCAAAAGCTTGAATAATCTTGTCTGCTAAAAATTCAGAAAGTTTAACATTTGATTCGTGTGTCCACCCTGCAATATGAGGGGTTAGAACTACACGATTGCTTTTTATAAGGTAACTAAAAGCATCTGGTAATTCCTCCTTAGAATGTAAACTCTCAAACGATGTTTTTTCATATTCTAATACATCCAGGGCAGCACCTAATATTTTGCCCGACTTTAGGTTTTTTACTAAATCTTCCGTTTTTAATACTTTTCCACGGGCTGTATTTATGAGGTATATATTATTTTTAAATTGATGAATAAATTGGTCATCAACCATTAAATGGGTTTCGTCGGTTAATGGAACATGTAAACTTAAAATATCGGTTTTATTGAATAAATCATCCAGTGTTTTCTCCGTTACATATTCATCAGAATAGTTAACCTTGTATTTATCGTAAGCAATAACCTGAGCTCCGAAACCTTTTAATCGTTGAGCAAAAGCACTTCCCATATTCCCATAGCCAATTATACCTACGGTTTTTCCTTTAATTTCTGTTCCGCGATTTCCTTCTCTAATCCATTGTCCATTTCTAACCTCTGTATCAGCTTTTAGTATACTATTTAATAAACATAGCAACATTCCCAAGGCATGCTCGCCTACAGCATCTCTGTTACCTTCGGGCGAGTTAAAACATTTTATGCCCTTATTTTTGGCATATGGGATGTCGATATTTTCTAATCCGGCGCCAACTCTTCCTATAAATTTAAGATTCGTAGCTTTATCAATAATTGTTTTATCAATTTTAATTTTACTTCTTATAATAAGCCCATCATACGCAGGAATTATTTTACTAATTTCTTTTTCTTCCATATCTGGTTTATAATCGCAATAAAAACCAGCATTTGATAATTTTTCAGGTAAAATTTGGTGTGTTGAGTCGACAAAAAGTATTTTTATTTTTTGAATCATTGGGTTAGTCGTTAAAGTATACTTTAAAAGCAGGTTTATAGCCTTTTATTTCCCCCTGGTTATTGTATATCTCGTAAGCCAACATAATAGAATGCACCTTTTTTATCATGGTATTATTTTGATTATTGTAATACCAGGCTTCTTCGTATTGTACTTTAGCAATATTGTTTCGGTCAAACTCAGGATTTTTTTCTAATTCTTTTATATCTTCAATGGTTAGAATACTATCGTTGAAGAAATCGTATGGAGTAAGTTCTCCTGAATAAACCGCATTAAAAATGTGATTTACTAAAGATGTTTTATCCAGTTTCCTTAAACAGAAGTCAGTCCATTCATTATTATCCGGATTTTTTATGATAACATCATTAATTATAGTGTCTGCAATGATTTCAAAGTTTTCAAATCCTTCAAATTTTACCTGAACCTTTTCTTTTGGTTGTTTATCACAGCCAAAAAACATGATTAAGATTAATGAAATAAAAATTAAATTTTTCATACTATGAATTTTAAAAAATTACGATCTGTTGAATTTTAGTCTTATTCCTTTTATTTCTTCATTGAATTGTCCATTGTTAAAAACAATATTTCCATTGACAATAGTATGCGTAATTTTTGAATTAAACCGTTGTCCTTCAAAAGGAGACCATTTACATTTATATAATATATTGTTTTTTTGAACGGTCCATGGATTTTGTAGGTCTACCAAAACCAAATCAGCCCAATATCCTTCACGGATATACCCTCTTTTATCAATTTGGAAAATATCTGCAGGAGTATGGCACATTTTGTTTACAATTTCTTCAAGCGAAATTTTTTGTTGATGGTATAATTCTAACATCGCTACAAGTGAGTGTTGTATAAGAGGCCCACCAGATGCTGCTTTGAAATAACTGTTTTCTTTTTCTTCTAATGTATGCGGAGCATGGTCGGTAGCGACAACATCAATTTTATTATTTTTTAATCCCTCTAATAATGCATCCCTGTTTTTTAACGTTTTTATTGCAGGGTTCCATTTTATATGGGTGCCATGTTTGGGATAATCCATATCAGAAAACCATAAGTGATGCACACAAACTTCAGCCGTAATTTTTTTGTTTTTCGAAGGAATACTTTGATCCAATAAATCAAGTTCTTTAGCTGTGCTTAGATGTAAAATATGTAATCGAGAGTTATATTTTTGGGCTAATCCAACAGCTAGAGATGACGATTTATAACACGCTTCTTTACTTCTGATTTTGGGGTGATAGTGAATAGGCACATTTTCACCGAATTCTTTTTTAAATTTTAAAATATTCTTTTTAATCGTTGTGTCATCTTCACAGTGGGTTGCTATTAATAAAGGCGATTCTGCAAAAATTTTGGTTAGTGCTTTATCATCAACAAACATATTCCCTGTCGAAGAACCCATAAAAACTTTTACTCCACATACCTCTGTTGGATTGATCTTTTTTATCTCACTAAGATTCTCGTTTGTGGCACCTAGATAAAATGAAAAATTGGCTAAAGATTTTTGAGCAGCCAAATCAAATTTATCAGCTAACAATTGCTGATTTATAGCTTGAGGGATGGTATTAGGCATTTCCATATAGGAAGTGACGCCACCGGCTATAGCAGCTTTCGATTCAGTATAAATATCTGCCTTTTGGGTCAATCCCGGCTCCCTGAAGTGAACATGGTCATCAATTATTCCTGGGAAAAGATATTTTCCTTTCCCATCAATTACTTGTTTAACGGTAATTGTATTTTCTTCTTTAGGAGAAAGGATTTTAGCTATTTTCCCATGGTCAACAAGTAAACTGCCAGGTTGTTGTGTCCCTTCATTTACAATGATAATATTCTTGATAAGAAGATCCATATACCTAGGTGTTTTATATTTCTTTTTTATATTTTCTAAAGAAACTGTTTACTTTCATTTTAATAACTCCCCAAATAGCTTCGTTAAATATTCCACCGCTCATTTTAGAAGCCCCTTCCTGTCTTTCGGTGAAAATAATAGGGATTTCAACAATGTTAAAACCAAGTTTCCAGGCGGTAAATTTCATTTCAATCTGAAAAGCATAACCTTTCAGCTTTATTTTATCAAGTTTTATTGATTCTAATACTTTTCGTTTATAGCATTTAAAACCTGCTGTAGTATCTCTAATTTTCATTCCTGTAATTAACCGGACATAATACGAGGCAAAATAGGACATAAGTACCCTGCCCATTGGCCAGTTCACTACGTTAACGCCAGAAATATATCTCGATCCGATAGCCAGATCAGCCCCATCTTCAGCACATGCTTTATAAAGCCTGATTAGATCATCCGGATTATGAGAAAAATCGGCATCCATTTCAAAAATGTAATCATATTTATAATCTATTGCCCAATTAAACCCTGTAATATATGCGGTTCCTAACCCTAGTTTGCCTTCTCTTTCAATTAAATGTAATTTTTCAGGAAATTTTTTTTGTATTTCTTTAATAATATCAGCAGTGCCATCTGGCGAATGATCATCAATAATTAATAACTCAAAAGGTATGCTTAATGAAAAGATATAAGTAATCATCTTTTCAATATTTTCTTTTTCATTATAAGTAGGAATGATAACTAAATTTTTAGTATTACTCATTATTAAAAGGTTAATATGATTTCAACTCAGCGAAGATATAATTTTTATTTCAAATAACTGTTCTATTGCTTCTTGAGTCTAATATATAAAAATTATTTTGCTAATAGCCAATATTTTATAATTATTATAAAAATTAGTATGTAAAATCAATAGGTTAATTAAAACATAGATGTATATTTGCACTCCCAATTCGGGAAAAAAGTTCCAATACATAGTAATGAATAGGCCAAAAAATATTTTCATTTTTTTTAACAAAAGATTTGGAAAATAGGATTTAAAGTTTTTATATTTGCAGCCGC
>JAYEKP010000157.1:0-2233 GCA_034661075.1 Bacteroidota bacterium | reverse complement strand
GCAAAGAGTGTTAAATTTGTTTTTATAGCCAATTTATATTTTAGTTGGTTAGTACTACAAAAATAAGGGCTCTTTAAACAAGAGCTCTAAATTGGCTATCTTTTTTTATTATTTAGGACAGATGTGTCAGAATATATAAACAACTCAGAAAAACGATTGAAAGACCTTATGGCTTTCACATTGGGTATGATGAATGGTGAGGATGGTAAAGTTTTGATTGAAACATACAAAGATGCCATTGAAAATATCACCCCTCATGATATGCTGAAATTAGAGGACAAACAGATGCAAATGGGAATTACACCGGAACAGATAAAAGGGGATATTGAGGAAATTATCAATGTGTTTTTTAAAAGCCTGGATCGTTATCAATGGGAAAAACCTGCCGACGGAAGCTTTCTGTTTTATCTTATGCTTGAGAATGATGCGTTTACCTTTAAGCTGAATCAGGTTAAAAAGATTATTAGAAATTACAAAGGCCGTGAGGAGTCTGATTTTAAAAAGTTAAAAAGGGAACTGCTACCCTCTTTTATAAAGTTTCAAGAATTTGATTATCATTATATTAAAAAAGAAAATATTCTTTTTCCTTATCTTGAAGAACGCTGGGAGAGTTATCGCCCATTAAAAGTAATGTGGTCGTTGCACGATGATATCCGAAAATCATTAAAAAAATTGATTTCATTGCTTGAGTCTAATACTTCGGAATGGCAAAATTTCAACAAACTTTTAGGAAAATATTTTTCTTTGGTTTTTAGAATGATTCAAAAGGAAAATATTATCATATTTCCGGTAGCAACCGAAACGGTAAATGAGGAAGCGTGGCATCAAATGCATATTCAAAGTTTCGAGTATCCGTTTCCATTTATAGAAGCTCCCGAAAAGCCTAAAAATACCGATGCGAAGAAATTGAATAAAGAAAACAGCATCCGCAAAAAAGGAGATCTAATTTCGGAAACAGGAAATTTAAGTGCAGAACAGGTTTTCCTTGCATTTAATCATCTGCCGGTGGATATAACCATTGTTGATGAGAACGATAAAGTAGTATTTTTTAACAAAGCCAAAGACCGTTTTTTTCCTCGTTCTCCTGCTATAGTCGGACGATCGGTGCAAAATTGCCATCCACCTGAGAGTGTACATATTGTTGAAAAAATTGTTGAAACATTTAAAACAGGCAAAAAAGACAAAGCTGATTTTTGGATTCAGATGAAAGGCAAATTTATACTCATTCAGTATTTTGCATTACGTGATAAATCAGGCAATTACAAAGGAGTTATTGAAGTAAGCCAGGATGTTACAGAAATACGTAATTTGCAAGGTGAAAAACGCTTATTAAATTGGAAATGATATGAAAGAATGGTTAAAAAACAGAAAGGATTTTGAAGCGTTTGATGTGAGAACGCTAAAAGGAAATTTTTTACAGGCAATAGTTTATAAAGCAAAACAAACACCAAAGGGCAAAGGATTGCTGATTATTCAAAATTTTGAGCCGATTCCGCTGTATAGTACAATGAGGAACCTGGGTTTTGATTATCATACCGAAAAAGATGCTGAGAATAATTATTACTGCTACTTTTTTCGGGAAAATGAAATTGAAGAGGAAGATAAAGAGTTGCCGCTTAAACCCATTGTAATGCCACGATATGCGGATGTTGACCCCAAAATAGCCGATTTAACCGTTAACTTTTGGGATAACATTTGGAATAAAGAAAATCCTGCCATCGAACTGAAATATAAACTGTTGATTTCATTGGCCAATGCCGTAGGTTTAGGCCGGATAAGACAAGCAACAAGGGAAACAATTAAAGCTTATTATTTAGGCATTACTGTTGAACAATTAGAAGAATTATTTGCATTGATTGTATGGAACCAGGGCATCGGGCATTTTTCCTCCGAAATTGCACAATCATCCCTTTTTAAAGTGTTTATGACAATTAAAGAATTGGAAAAGAAAGGTAAAAAAAGGAATGAAATAATGCCCCTCTTAAACGAAAAATTTGGGGAAAAGAATCCGGAGACAGGATTTAATAATTAACCCTTAAAGGATATTTTTGTCATCAATATCCGGAAAACACAAAAATACCATCATGCGATTAGGATATTTAATGAACGATATTTATTAAAATAAATTAAAAAATATTATATTTAGGGTTACAAAACGGACACCATTTGTCTACATAACATTCCAAATTGGAACATAACAAGTACAAAAAGTCCGTATATAAACTAGTTATAG
>JAYEKP010000156.1:0-11474 GCA_034661075.1 Bacteroidota bacterium | reverse complement strand
GAAAATACTCATCCACGAATGAAAATGTTTTTATGCGTGGAGCAGGTACTACTATTGCCATAAAAAATATTGATATCTCTGCTTTCTTCTCTTACAAAAATATTGATGCGAATATACAGGATAGTGTTAATAATGAAATTGCCACGGTAACTTCATTTCAAAACTCAGGGATTCATGCAACACCATCTCAACTAGAAGACAAAAACGCAATAAGTGAGAATATTGTAGGAGGTAATATTTCGTATAATCATAAAAAATTTAAACTCGGTATTTCAGGAATTTATTACAAATATGGAGCTAATTTAATAAAAGATACAACCCCAGAAAATCAATTTAATTACCGAGGAAAAGAGAATAAAAATGTTAGTTTAGATTATCAATTCAGCATTAGGGATTTTTATTTTTTTGGAGAAGAATCATTAAGCCAAAATGGAGGGAAAGCATTTTTAAACAGCATGCTTACTAAATTGGCTCCACAATTATCGATGTCAATTATGCACAGACATTATGATAAAAACTACCAGGCAAATTACAGCAATGCTTTTGGCGAAACCAGCAATGTGCAAAATGAATCCGGATTATATTTCGGATTAGAAATTCATCCGATAAAACACTGGAAAATTACATCCTATTTTGATACTTATCGTTTTATGTGGTTAAAAATAGGCGTTGATGCACCGTCGCATGGCAACGAATGGTTTTTACAAACCGATTATAATCCAAACAGAGATTTTAGTATATACCTTAGAATTAAAAATGAAGTCAAACAAAAAAACGAAAATGCTGAAACAGGAATTGACCAGTTGGTAAATGAAAATCTTCTAAAAACTCGTCTTCATTTATACTATCAAATCAATAAACAGCTTACAATTAAAAGTAGAATTGAAACAACAAAATATCAGGAAGGAAGTACTCATGCCGAATATGGGTATATGGTTTACCAAGATCTTTTTTATGATTTAAAAACGTTTCCTTTATCCTTAAATACACGTTTTGCTGTTTTCGATACCGAATCTTATAACACAAGAATTTACGCTTATGAAAGTGATATTTTATATGCTTTTTCAATACCTGCATATTATTCTAAAGGTACCCGCTTTTATTTTAACCTAAAGTACACTATCTCGGGATTTATTGATTTATGGATTAAGTATTCACAAACCTATTATGCAGACAAGGATGTAATCTCATCGGGATTAAATCAAATCAATGGAAATACAAAATCGGAAGTAAAAGCCCAATTAAGAATTAAATTTTAGATTTCATATTTTTTTCTAACTTTCATATCCTTAATATTAAGTTGCAATGAAGTAATACCTCTAAAGCAATTCTCATCAACAGAGTAACAAATATCAAAAAAATCGCCCGAATGAATATATTCATAAAGATTAGCCTGTTGAAAAGCAATGGCAGCAAAATTTTTAAACGGGTCTTCTTCCTGAATAATCGAAAGTTTAAGATGTTCTTTACTTACTCCAACAATTCTTCCTTCGCCATTATCGGCAACATCCCTTGTTACAAAAACCGGAGCCATATTTTCTGGGCCAAAAGGCTGAAACTGTTTTAAAATTCGATAGAATTTGGGAGTAATATCACTAAGCCTAAGTTCTGCATCTATTTCTACCTGAGGAATAAGTTGCTCTTCTGTAATTTTCTCACTTACTACTTTTTCAAATCTATTACGAAACTCATCAATTTTATCAATTTGTAATGTTAACCCGGCAGCATACATATGGCCGCCAAAGTTTTCCAACAAATCGCTACAAGCTTCGATGGCCTGATAAACATCAAACCCAGCAACAGACCTTGCCGAACCGGTAGCCAAACCATTCGAGGCAGTTAAAATTACGGTTGGCCTATAATATGTTTCAATTAATCGGGATGCTACTATACCTACCACTCCTTTATGCCAATCCGAATTGTATAAAACAGTAGATTTTCTTTCACCCATCTCCTGCTCTTTAGCAAGAATCCTTAATGCTTCCTGCGTAATATGGCGATCGATATTTTTTCGGGCATCGTTAAAGAAATTTACGCTATTGGCTGCGGTTTTTGCTTTAGCGGAATTTTTTGATAATAATAACTCAACGGCTTTATCAGCAGACTCCATTCTTCCGGCGGCATTAATCCGAGGTCCAATTTTAAATACAATATCATCAATATTAATTGTCTTTCCGGATAATCCCGCAAGACTGATTATTGATTTTAAGCCTTGTCTTGGTTTTTCGTTTAACTGAATTAATCCATAATAAGCTAAAATTCTATTTTCATCTACAATCGGAACAATATCAGAGGCAATACTTACAACAACTAAATCAAGATACGGAATTATTTTTTCGAATGGAATATTATTTGTTCGAGCATATGCTTGTATAAGCTTAAAACCTACACCACATCCAGAAAGCTCTTTAAAGGGATAATTGCAATCGCTGCGTTTCGAATCTAAAACAGCAGCAGCATTAGGCAATTCTTTTCCCGGATAATGATGATCACAAATAATAAAATCAATCCCATGTTTTTTTGCGTAATCTACTTTTTCGTTGGCTTTTATTCCACAGTCTAAAGCAATAATTAATGAAAATTTATTTTCTTGTGCATTTTGTATTCCTTGCAAAGAAACACCGTAGCCCTCACCATATCTATCGGGAACATAATAACCCACGTTAGGGTAAAATTCTTTCAAAAAAGTATATACTAATGCAACAGACGTGGTCCCATCTACATCATAATCACCATAAATTAATATGTTTTCGTTGTTATGAATCGCCTTTTCAATTCGCTCTATGGCTAAGTCCATATCCTTCATTAAAAAAGGATCGTACAGATTGTCAAGGCTGGGACGAAAAAAAGCCTTCGACTGTTCAAATGTTTTAACTCCCCTTTGTACCAAAAGGTTTGCCAGAACTGGCTCGATATTTAATTCTTTGGCTAATTTTTGTACGTCTTTTTCATTGCCTTGCGGTTTTAGTACCCATCTTTTTTCCATATATATTTTTCATATTTTTTTACTTTTAAAGTTTATCCCGAATACTTCAGCTATTTTAGACTTTAAAACATCTTTTACCTTCTCATAATCAATCTTCCTCCCTAACTCTTTTTCCATCGATGTTACACCCTTATCAACAAATCCACAAGGGTTAATGTAATTGAAATATTCGAGATTAGTGTTAATATTAAAAGCAAATCCATGCATGGTAATAAACCGGCTTGCCTTAACACCAATTGCACAGATTTTACGGGCTTTGGCATTGTCACTATCCAACCATACACCTGTTGCTCCTTGTAATCTTCCTGCTTTAATTCCAAATTCTTCCAACGTAAATATAATTGATTGCTCCAAGTTAGCAATATATTGTTTCACCTGCAAATTAAATCTTTCCAGGTCGATAATTGGGTAACCCACTATCTGCCCAGGGCCATGGTATGTTATATCGCCACCCCGATTAATTTTATAATAAGTAGCATTTATTTTTTTTAAAAACTCGTCACTAATTAATAAATTGTTTTGTTGTCCACTTTTCCCTAATGTATAAACGTGCGGATGCTCACAAAATATCAACTTATTTTCGATAGCTACCTGCTCATTTTCTGGCAAATCCCTGTTTTTTGATTTGATTTGTAAAAAGTTAGAAAAAATCTCTTCCTGGTAATCCCAAGCTTTTTTATAATCAATTAAACCTAAATCTATATATTGAACATCAATGTTTTTCATTTTCAACTACTTTGCTTTTTACATGTTTTTCTGCCTGATATGATGACCTTACCAGAGGGCTGCTTTCAACAAAACGAAATCCTTTTTTAATCCCGATTTCATGATATTCGTCAAATTTTTCGGGAGTGATATATTCCTTAACTGGGATATGGTTTGCCGATGGAGCCAAATACTGTCCAATAGTCATTACTTCACAGCCCACTCCAATTAAGTCGTCCATGGTTTGCAGTATCTCTTCTTCCGTTTCGCCCAGTCCAAGCATTATTCCTGATTTTGCAGTAATCCCCGAACGGGCAATATATTCTATTACACGAAGACTTCTTCTGTATTGTGCTTTTGTTCTTATTTGCGGAGTTAATCTTTCAGTCGTTTCTAAATTATGCGAAATAACTTCAGGTCCCGCATCAATAATCTTTTGAATTTGCTCGCTTTGTCCGTCAAAATCCGGAATAAGCGTTTCTATCGTCGTTTCAGGATTAACTTCCTTTATTTTTTTAATTGTTTCTACCCAGAATGCAGCTCCACCGTCGTCCAGATCGTCACGATCAACAGAAGTGATAACACAATGTTTTACCTTCATTAAACGAACTGATTCGGCAACTCTATTGGGCTCGTCCCAATCGGGAGGTAAAGGTTTCCCTGTTTTTACACCACAAAACTTACACGATCGAGTGCATATTTCTCCTAAAATCATAAAAGTGGCTGTTCCTTTATTCCAACATTCTCCAATATTAGGACAATTGCCACTGGTACAAATCGTATGTAAACCATGTTTTTCAACAATATTTTTTACTCTTGAATAAGTTTCTCCTTTAGGCATCTGCATTTTCATCCACTGTGGTAATCTCCGCGTATTTTTCCTTCCTGAATCCATAATCACAAAATATTTATCCTTCAAAAACTAAATTATAATACAAAATTAAATTATTCTAAATAAAAACAGGCATGATTTATTACTTTATCAAAAAGAACACAGACAGAAACCTAAAAACCAACACTTTATATTTTAAGTAAATCAATAAAATCAATAACTTGTTCTAAATTAACATATTGATTTATTTATACATCATTTAATTAACGATTTAATTATATCTTTGTACCGTTTTTTACAAATACAATAAAATATTAAAATACTATATGATGAATTTAGAGTTGAGCGAACAGGAGGTTATTCGCAGACAATCGTTAGAAGAGTTGAGAAAGTTAGGGATTAATCCCTATCCGGCTGAAGAATTTGAAACCAATACCAATTCACAGGAAATTCTATCCAAATATGATGCGGATAAAAATAATTTTCAGGATGTTCGGATTGCCGGCAGGATAATGAGCCGGAGAATAATGGGGAATGCATCATTTATTGAATTGCAGGATGATAAAGGAAAAATTCAGGTTTACGTAAAGCGCGACAATTTATGCCCTAATGAAGATAAAACAACTTATAATACGGTATTTAAAAAACTTTTAGATATTGGTGATATCATTGGCATTAAAGGAAATGTTTTTGTTACAAAAGTTGGAGAAACATCTGTAAATGCCACCGAATTAAAACTTTTAAGCAAATCTATAAAACCTTTACCTGTAGTAAAAGAAAAAGACGGCAAAATTTATGACGCATTTTCCGATGCAGAACAACGTTATCGCCAGCGTCATTTGGATTTAATTGTAAATCCTTCTACTAAAGAAGCTTTTGTAAAAAGGACGAAACTAACTAATTCGATGCGCGAATTTTTAAACAGTAAAGGTTATCTTGAGGTTGAAACGCCTATTTTACAGCCTCTTTACGGAGGAGCAGCCGCACGTCCATTTAAAACATTTCATAATACCTTAGACCAAACTTTATATTTGCGTATTGCTAATGAACTTTACTTAAAGCGGTTAATTGTAGGTGGCTTTGATGGAGTATATGAATTTGCCAAAGATTTTCGTAACGAAGGAATGAGCCGTTTCCACAATCCGGAATTTACCCAAATGGAGCTTTATGTAGCCTATAAAGATTACAACTGGATGATGGATTTAGTAGAAGAGATGGTAGAAAAAATTGCTATTGATATTCACGGAACGACAAAAGTAAAAGTTGACGAAAACGAGATTGACTTTAAACGCCCCTGGAAAAGATATACCATGTTCGAGGCTATTCAGGAATTTACAGGAATTGATATTTCGAAGATGAATGAAAAAGAATTGGCTGAAACCGCCAAAAAACTTGACGTGGAAATTGACGAAACGATGGGTAAAGGAAAACTTATTGATGAAATTTTTGGAGAAAAATGTGAGTCGAAACTTATTCAGCCCATATTTATTACTGATTACCCCATAGAAATGTCACCACTGGCAAAAAAGCACAGAAGTAAAGACGGACTGGTTGAACGTTTCGAAGCCATTTGTAATGGAAAAGAAATTTGTAACGCCTATTCGGAGCTGAATGACCCCATAGACCAGCGCGAACGTTTTGAGCAACAATTAATATTAGGTAAACGTGGCGACGAAGAAGCAATGGTGTTAGATGAAGATTTCTTAAAAGCCATTGAATATGGTATGCCACCTACAGCAGGATTAGGAATTGGAATAGATCGATTATCGATGATAATGACAAATTCACCCTCGATTCAGGATATATTATTTTTTCCACAAATGCGACCTGAAAAAAAAGTACAAAAAGATGAACCGGCAAAATATTTAACGATTGGAATCCCGGAAGAATGGGTCCCAGTAGTTCAAAAATCGGGTTATCTAACCGTAGAAAGCATGCGTGATGTAAATCCCGGAGCTCTGCATCAAAAGTTGTGCGGAACCAATAAAAAACATAAATTGGGATTACAAAATCCAAGTTTGGATGATGTAAAAAGCTGGATTGAAAAAATAAAAACCACTGCATGAATCAAAAACCAAAAATAGCAGTATTGGGTGGTGGTAGCTGGGCAACAGCAATTGTAAAAATGCTACTCGAAAATACCGATCATATTCATTGGTATATGAGAAGTAAAGAGAAAATTAAGTTTATTAAACAACATCAACATAATAATTTCTATTTAAGCTCAGTTACCCTTGACACAAACAAAATTGAACTATTTAGTGATTTAAGCAAAGCTGTAAAAAATGCAAACCTTTTGATTTTTGCCATTCCATCGGCTTTTCTTAAGTCAGCCTTAAAAAACTTAGATATTGATATAAGTGATAAAACAATAGTTTCGGCCATTAAAGGAATTGTGCCCGACGAAAATTTAATTATTGGCGAATTCTTTAATCAACATTACCGTGTTCCGTTCGAGCATTTTGCTGTTATTTCCGGGCCGTGCCATGCCGAAGAAATTGCTTTCGAACGGTTATCGTATCTTACCATTGCTTCGCAAAACTTAAAAATTGCCCGTCAGGTTGCCGATTTATTAACAACACATTACATTAAAACAAGCATTTCGGACGATATTTATGGAACGGAATATTCGGCTGTTTTAAAAAATGTTTTTGCTATTGCTGCTGGTATTTGCCACGGACTGGGCTATGGAGACAATTTTAATGCGGTACTTATTGCAAATGCCATTCAAGAAATAAAAAGATTTGTAGATACTGTTCATCCTATAAAAAGAGATATAAAAGGCTCTGCTTATTTGGGTGATTTAATGGTTACTGCGTACTCTCAATTTAGCCGGAACAGAACATTTGGGAACATGATAGGAAAAGGCTATTCGGTAAAATCAGCGCAACTGGAAATGAATATGATTGCCGAAGGTTATTATGCTGTTAAATCAATTGTTAAAATAAATAAAAAATACATGGTAAACATGCCTATTACCGATGCTGTTTATAATATTTTATACGAAAGAATTTCACCTGCTATAGAAATAAAATTGCTTACAGAAAATTTAAGGTAAAACATTTTTTATTATGAAAAATATTAAAGTTGACATAAGTAATTGTCTGCCTTTTATTCAACAAAAAGAATTTAATGCTTACAAAGCACTTATTGAAGAAAAAGTGCAATTGTTAAATAATAAAACCGGCAAAGGAAGCGATTTCCTTGGCTGGTTAAACCTTCCAAATATTATTTCTCAAACAGAAATTAATAATATAAAAAAAACAGCTGCTGACTTACAAAAAATATCTGATGTAATTGTAGTGATCGGTATCGGAGGGTCTTACCTGGGATCAAAAGCAGTTATCGAAGCTCTTTCAGGACATTTTAAAAAGAAAAGCAATACCCCCGAAATTATTTTTGCAGGACATAATTTATCGGAAGATTATCATTTTGAACTGATCAAGCATTTAAAAGATAAATCTTTTTCCATTATCGTAATTTCTAAATCGGGAACTACAACAGAACCCGCCATTGCTTTCAGATTATTAAGAAAAGAACTTGAAGAAAAGGTGGGCAAAATAGAAGCTCAAAATAGAATTGTAGCAATAACAGATGCAGAAAAAGGAGCTTTAAGAACGCTGGCTACTAAGGATCATTACAGGACTTTTACCATTGCTGACGATATTGGTGGCCGATATTCGGTTTTAACTCCTGTGGGACTTTTGCCTATTGCTTGTGCTGGATTTAATATTGAGGAACTGATTAAGGGTGCTAAAACAATGCTTGAAATAAGCAATTCAGAAACTTTTGACAAAAATCCGGTTTATCAATATGCGGCTATTCGAAATCTGCTTTACAAAAATGAAAAACACATTGAAATCCTTGCTAACTACGATCTGCGTCTCAATTTTATAGCAGAATGGTGGAAACAATTATTTGGAGAAAGTGAAGGCAAAGAGCATAAAGGCATTTTTCCTGCCAGTGTAAGTTTTACAACCGATTTGCATTCTTTGGGACAATATATCCAGGAAGGGCTTAGAAATATTTTTGAATCAGTATTATCTGTTGAGGAAACTTGTTATCACTTAGAAATACCATCTGATAAAGAAAATTTTGATAAACTAAATTACCTTGCCGGAAAACCCATAGATTTTGTAAATAAAATGGCCGAAAAAGGAACTACATTTGCTCATATCGATGGAGGAGTGCCAAATATTAGAATATCAATCCCAAAACTTAACGAGCACTTTATTGGACAAATGCTTTATTTTTTCGAAAAATCATGTGCTTTAAGTGGTTATTTATTAGACATAAACCCTTTCGACCAACCTGGAGTAGAAGCTTATAAGAAAAATATGTTTGCATTACTGGGTAAACCCGGATTTGAAAAAGAAACAGAAAAAATTAGTCGACGTATAACTAATAAATAGTTTTGCTAACTTTTTATCTCTACATTAATTTTAGATAGTTTTTCGTTGATAAGCACCATCTTATTCATATTTTTAAAAGAGAAAAAATCCTGATCGTCGTTAAGAAAGTAATAAATCTTAAGCGTATTTTTTAATACTTTTTGGCTTTGCTTAAGATTATTTTGTTCTAATAAAATATCTCCATGTTCGCTTAATAACTCGGCTAATGTTGATAGTTGTTCAAATGTTAAATTCTTTTTTTGTTTCAGCGCATCAATAAAAAAATCTTCAGAAACTGAGTATATAAATTCAGAATCCAAATGAAAATATTTTAAAAGAGTTTTATCAATTTTTTCCAACGCTTCGCGAAATCGGCCTTTCCTTTTTAATTCAATTAATAAAGAGAATACTTCCGAAACCTCATCAATAAGTTTTAAAACATCGCTATTATCCACAAATTATATAAGTTTATTAATTTCTTATTAGGCAAGGAATATGATAGCAATGTAAATTTATAAATCTTGTAGGATAAAATCGAATTTATCAGCTATTTTTTTGATAAAACATCAATCCTGTTTTATGAATAATAAAGAATGCAGATTAAGTATTATAATTTTTCATTTCAAAATGTGTATTTTTACGCGCAACTAAAAAAATGAATTATGCCTGCAAACTCTCTGGAAGTTTTAGATAAAGTTCATCTCAATTTTAGTCAGGGTGGATTATTATTTATGAATATTACACTAGCATTTATTATGTTTGGTGTAGCACTAGAAATTGACTTTAAAAGTTTTAAAACAATTATAGCAAAGCCTAAATCATTAATTATCGGAGTTATCTCTCAATTTTTTTTATTACCTTTTATTACGTTTATATTTATTTTAATTATTGAGCCTACGCCTGCTGTTGCTTTAGGAATGATATTAGTATCAGCTTGCCCGGGAGGAAATATTTCTAATTTCATTTCTTCCATGGCCAAAGCAAATATAGCTTTATCGGTTAGTATGACTGCTGTTGCTACTTTAGGAGCAATCTTTATGACTCCGGCCAATTTTGCTTTTTGGGGTGGTCTATATGCCAGATATCATCCATTGTTGAGACCTATTGAAATTGATCCGTTTCAAATGTTCCAAACGGTTTTTATAATTTTAGGAATTCCTTTAATTGTAGGAATGCTTTTTGCAAAAAAATTTCCCGAATTAACCAATAAAATTAAAAAGCCTATTAAAATACTTTCATTATTGATTTTTGCAGGGTATGTAGTAGCGGCGTTATCTAACAACTTTAATTATTTTATAAAATATATTCATCTCATTGTTTTAATTGTTTTTATTCATAATGCCCTGGCATTATTAACCGGTTTTACGTTTAGTACCCTCCTGAAAATTCCAAGAAGAGATCGGCGATCAATATCAATAGAAACAGGAATTCAAAATTCAGGATTAGGATTAGTATTAATTTTTAATCCCAAGCTGTTCCCACCCGAATTAGAATTAGGAGGCATGGCATTTATTGCTGCCTGGTGGGGTATATGGCATATTGTTGCAGGGATAGGAATAGCCTCCATTTGGGCTAGAAAAAAAATTGAGGATTAGAAAAATCATTTTTATGGCAATAAGCAGAGATACTATTGAAAAAAAAAATTGGGGATATACACTTCTAAGGCCTTATGTAGATTTTGTAACCAAAACCTATTTTAGGACAACGGTTCATAATCTACATCATATTCCTAAAAATGATATTATTATTTTTGCTCCTAATCATCAGAATGCATTGATGGATGCTTTAGCTATTTTAGCTACGGTTAAAACTGAGCCAGTATTTTTAGCCAGAGCCGACATTTTTAAAAAAAAATCCATCGCAAAAATTCTAACTTTTCTTAAAATTCTTCCTATTTATCGAATTAGAGATGGCAAAGAAAGCCTAAAAAATAATGATCAAATATTTCAAAAAACCATTGACGTATTAAAAAAAAAGAACGGCCTTGTTATCCTGCCCGAAGGAAACCACGCAGGATTAAGAAAATTGCGCACACTTAAAAAAGGAATTTCAAGAATTGCTTTCGAAGCTGAAGAAGCTAATGATTTTACCTTAAATATAAAAATTGTTCCTGTTGGTTTAGACTGGACTCATTACTCCAATTTCCAAAGCAGATTGTTTATAAATTATGGAAAACCTATCCCTGTTTCAGATTATTATGAAGAATATAAAAGCAATCCACCCAGAGGGTTGAATCTTCTTCGGGAAAGAATAGCCCAGGAGTTAAAGAAATATATGATCCATATTGAAAGTGATAAATATTATGAGATGTTTAATCAATTGAGATATTTATACCTTCCACATATGATTGAAAAAATGGGGATCAAAAATAACAAACAACCAAACAACTTCTATGCTCAGAAAAAAATTATTAATGCCTTAAATCCATTTACCGAAAAAAAACCTACGGAAGCTAAATCCCTAAATACAATAACTTTAAAATATGTCCATTTATTAAAAAAATTAAATTTCCGACATTGGGTAATTCAAAAAGGAAATTTTTCTGCTCTTGGATTACTCG
>JAYEKP010000155.1:0-2247 GCA_034661075.1 Bacteroidota bacterium | reverse complement strand
TAAGTTACGTTGGAGTGTCCCAGATGATTAATGATATTAATTCCTGTGTTATTAAACTCATTAAAAACATCATTAATACTCCAGCTTTCATCACTTTCATAGAGATAAGAAACAGAAAAATTATCCGTAAATCCAGCCGTAGTATATCCATGATTGGAACTTCCCTCTACAATTTCATCTTTATAATCTCCTCCGTAAGTGTTCGGATCAGTCCACAACAACTCACCCACCATCAATGCTTTGGAAATATCCTCTATTACAGGTTCATCCTGATATTTTATGTGTTTATTGGTAACATTGGCAACTTCTGTTGCATTGTCTACACAAAATCTGCCCACATATACTTCTGCCATGATATCAAATTCATCATACTCTCCAAAAATTCCATTTTCATTCGAATCCCAGGAACCGTCCAATCCTGAATAATAAATATCAGCAGGAATGTTATTATCGGTTTCTCCTCCCGCAGAGGCACTCAATCCCCGGGTAGGAACAATTACCTCCTCACCAGAACCTCCATCAGCATCTCCTCCTAATATAACATATTGTAAATTTTTATTTTCATAATAATCAATGATTGCATTCCTGATTTTTTCCGGATTATCCTCTCCGGCATAATTTGCATAAATATCTTCGGTGGTTATGGCTTCCACTAAAAATCCCTGGGATTTTTTAAAATCAATATATTCCTGAAAAGAAGATAAAAGCTCCTGATTTGTAATTAATAAAAGATCTGTTTCGTCAGTATATTCTCTCCCCGTTTGATAATGATTTGTCGCTTTAGGATTTTCAACTACTCTTTCAACCTTTCTTAAAAAATCAGGTCGGTTATTTGCTCTCTGTCCAACAAGCGTAGACTCTTTAGTCTTTTGGGTCTTTATACTTATCGTAATTGATTTAATAAACCGAACTTTTTTTTGTGCAGGGAAATACGCAACCGGACAAATAGAAAATCCTCCTATAGAATAACCTCCTAAATATTGTGTTTGGATTGTTCCAATCACATCATCCGGATATCGGTTGTCTGAACGATAGATATTTTCATCGGGTGTAGTTGAAGACTGTGTATCATCTATCCTGGATAATGGCAGAGGTTTGGATGCGGGAATAATCTGGATATTTTCTTCCTCTTTATAATAGATAACATCGATGATCTCCACATCAAAGAGCTCGCTGCCTTGTGGTAATAATATATCAGCAGCATAGTAGGGTAACAACGGTGCTCCCTCAACACCACTGTTTCTCAAATTTTTATAAATAATTTTATAAAAATCTCCTTCTTGTTTTTCAAGAGCAGGATATTCAAACGTATATTTTTTTTGAATATTTTCGGTTGCAAAAATATTTTGTATAAAAAAAATAGTTAAAAAAGATAATGAGAGTAAAAATTTTTGTTTCATAAAAAAGGTGTTAATAAATAGCGTTTGTTTTTAAACGAAGGTGTCCAAAAATAGTCATTCCGAACGAAGTGAAGGAATCTTTAAATTTCAATGGTCTGAGAATAAAAAGATTACTTCTTCGTTCCTCATCGTAATGACGTTGCTTTTTTTCTTTTTGGACACTCTCGTTTTATTTATAAATTATTCAATCATTAATTTAAAATGGACATATCGGTCATTTGTTATTACCCGGATGAAATAGATTCCGGGGGTTTGAGTCGAGATGTCTATCGTATTTTTCGCTGATTCTAACCTGCCATTAAGTACTACCTTACCCGACATGTCAATCAATTCATACGACATAGCCTCTTTGCTCTCTTTTTCTATAATCAAATTCTCACGGGCTGGATTCGGATAGATGCTTAATCCTTCTTCTAACATATCTGAAATACCTGTCGATGAGGTAGTTAATATTACACTTACTTTGGTGTTTCCTGCTGTTAAATCAGCGGTACCTTCATAATCATTATAATTGGTGGCTGTTACCGTATAATCATACTCACCGGCGGCCAAATAAACATCACACTGTCCGGTAGCATCGGTTACATTGCTTGCCGTATCGGCTGTTACTTCTGCTCCGGCAATCGGATTTTCATCTTCATCGGTAACTTCAAAACTTAACTTATAGATTTGGGTTAATATAATGCTATAGGTTGAGTCTTTAGCTACTTCTATCATTTCATCATAAGTAGTGTATCCGTCTTTGGTGGCTATACATCCATATTCTCCTTTGTACAAACCACTAAAGTCTACCTCGCCTGAAGCATCCGTAGTACCACTCTGATTGCCTACTTCTACACTTACGCCG
>JAYEKP010000154.1:0-11509 GCA_034661075.1 Bacteroidota bacterium | reverse complement strand
TTGAAAAAAGCAGCCACCTATTCATTGAACATAGTTTCTGATGTAGATGCTGAGAATGTATGGGCCTTTAAAAAAGCAAATCCCGTAAATAATCTAAAAGAGAGGCATTATAAAATTTTACTTTCCTTGATTAATACTATTCAAAACAAGGCCAAATACGAAAGTATTGGCGTTTTAGATGAGGATGGGAATTTGATAGCGATCGCTTTTTTTGTGATTTTTAAAAAACGGATAACGATGTTGGTTTCATCCTCAAATAACCAGGGAAAAAACAAATCAGCGATGTTTTTAATCATCGATACCATCATAAAAAAACATGCAGGCAAAGATTACATCCTCGACTTTGAGGGAGGAAATGTAGAAGGCCTTGCCCGTTTTTTTGCAGGGTTTGGTGCAAAGCCTGTATTTTATAGTGTATTCAAACAAAATAATTTACTATGGCCTCTAAATAAATGGTTCTAATGCTTCAAAAACTTATTCAAATATCAAATAAACAGTTACTTATACCATTATACCATGCTATAAGTGATGAACCTCCGGCACACCTTAAGAATTTATATCCGATACGTTCAATCCGCCAGTTCAAAAACGATTTAGCGTTTATTTTAAATTTTTTTGAACCCATAAGTGTTGAAGACCTGGTGTATTCAATAAAAAATCAACAGCCCTTTACTAAAAACAAAGTTCTTTTTACATTTGATGACGGTTTAAGAGAGGTGAAAGATTTTATCGTTCCTATTTTAAAAGAAAAGGGAATTCCGGCTATATTTTTTGTTAACTCAGCTTTTGTAAATAATAATGATTTATTTTACCGCTATAAAGCTGGTTTGATTGTTGAAAAATTGAAAAATGAAGATCCTCACGAATTAACAAGAGTCGCAAAGATTTTAAACATCAATTCACCTCTTTTAAAACCGGTTAAAGACGCTGTTTTACAAGTTAATTATTTGCATAAGGATGTTTTGGATGAAATAGCCTGTTTATTAAGTATTGATTTTAATGATTTCTTGCAAAAGAATAAACCTTATTTATCTACCGATGAGTTAAATTTATTAATGAAAGATGGTTTTTATATTGGAGCACATGGTGTAGGCCATCCCGAATTTTTTAATATTTCTTTCAAAGAACAATATCGCCAGGTAAAAGAAAGTATAATTTGGGTAAAAGAAAATTTGAATCCCGATTTTAACCTTTTTGCTTTTCCCTTTACTGATTTTAACGTTTCCAAACAGTTTTTTGAAAGCATTTATGCGGATCAGGAAATGGAACTGGATTTGACTTTTGGTTGTGCCGGGTTAAAAGATGAATTTTTAAGCAACCATCTACAACGAGTACCTTTTGAAAAAACGAATTTCACTGCAAAAATAATTTTACGTCAGGAATATGTCCGTTACCTGTTAAAAAAACTCATCCGGAAAAATTATATCAAAAGGTGATATGAAATTCTTCTTTAAGATTTTTTAAATCTTCAGCAAAATAGGGTGTTCCCATTTCTTTGTCTTTCTCTGTAAGTTTTGTATAATAATTCGTTTTTTTTGCATTTAATTGATTGATTCTTTCAATAATGCCTGAATTAAAAACGATCTTTTTAAAAAAAACGGGAGTGATAAATCCGAAGAATTTTCTAATTGAATTATTGCGGTCAATAAAAAAACGATGCAGAAACATTGACTTTACACCTGAAGCTTTATTAATATGAATTTCGTCAATATTCTTAAAATTAGATATTCCAAGGAAAGAACTTATAGTGCTCAATGTTTTTAAGGGTTTGTTTTTTAAATCGGTTGTTTTTAACAACAGGAAGTTTTTCTTAGGAAAAAATTTCATCCAGTATTTAATATGTTTATAATACAATCCCGAATAAAAATGTCCAAGATTATTTTGTGTAATGATATCCTTCTGGTTAATATTTTTATCTTCCAGCAAGAGTGATTCTTTGAAACTTATTTCTTCTTTTTGATGTCCGTTATTGATAGCATAAATGTATGATGAATAGGCCCTCTCCACAGGTTCTCGCAAGATAATGATAATTTTCATATCAGGATTGTATTGTTTAATTCTTTCAGGTGCATTCCGGTCTATTAACAGGTAGGTGTCAGATGATGCTATAATTGGTTTCTCGGGATGTTTAAAAAAAGAGTGATAATACTTGTATCCACGTTGATATATCTCTTCTATAGAAAAAAATGGAATTTCTTTCATCGTTGAAAAGCAAATTTCCGGATGATGTTTAAGATGTTCGTACAAGCTGGTTGTTCCACTTCGCCCTGCTCCAATGATAAGTAAATTTACTTTCATGCTTTGTTCATTATTTATTTTTCGATAGTTTTGATGTATATTTTCATTTTATGCAATCAGATAAATATACAATACTTTTTCTTTCATCCTGGTATCCTACCCGATTATTTCCTTTTAGAGGTGATTTTGTAAAACGACATGCAAAAGCTGTTGGTTTGTATACTAATGTTTTATGCTTACATGTTGTTAAAGGCCAAAATCTTAAAAGAAAATATGAAATTGTAGAGAATAATAGTGAAGATAATTTAGTTGAAGTGATACTTTATTTTAATAGCCAGTGGTTGAGTAAGTTAAAGTATATTTATTATTATATTAGAGGAATGCAGTATATACAAAAAATGTATGGTAAACCCGACTTAATCCATGCAAATGTACTATATCCAATAGGAATTGTCGTTTTTCTTCTATCTTCAATTTATAAGATACCGTATATTTTTACCGAACATTGGACAGGATTCTTAAACGGAACTTATCAGCGAATTAATTTTTTAAAACGGCGTTTTTATAACTATATAGGGAAAAAAGCAAAAAAAGTTATCCCGGTAACAGCAAATTTAAGGAAGGCAATGACGGTGTCAGGAGTTCATGCGAAATATGCAGTTATCCCTAATGTTGTTGAAACTAAAGTTTTTCAACATCAATCAAAACCGGATGAGTATAAAAAATCGATTTTACATGTCTCCAACATAAGAGACGAACATAAAAATATTTCGGGTTTATTACGAAGTATTTCAAAGCTTCGTTTGATGAGGCAGGATTTTGTATTAAATATAATTAACTCAGAAGAAAATGAGGTTTTAATAGAAATATCGGATGCGTTGGGATTAACCGGAAAGTATGTTAATTTTTGCGGGAAGAAAGAATATGCTGAGGTTGCTCAATATATGGCAAAATCAGCTTTTTTAGTTTTATTTAGTAATTACGAAAATCTACCATGTGTAATTGTAGAAGCCTTTGCTTCGGGATTGCCTGTTCTGTCGACTGATGTAGGAGGGATTAAAGAACATTTGGATAAAGAAAAAGGGATATTAATAGAAAAAGGAAATGAAGAACAATTGGTAGATAAATTAAACTTTATGCTTGACCATTATCAGGATTATGATAAACAATTGCTTGCCAAATATGCCTACGAAAATTTTAGTTTTGATAAGGTAGGATACAAGTATTTAAAAATATATCAGGAAGTATTAAATGTTTAGACAGATAGTAAATACTTTTTTCACAAAAATATTATCCGGAGTTTTTAACCTGGTTATTGCGATTATTATATCCAATTATTTAGGTGCAGAAGGGAAGGGAGTTCAGGGATTAATCATTACCACGATCGCATTTATCATCATATTTGCAGGTGTCATTGGCCCAGGTGGATTAACCTATCTTTTACCCAGGTTTCATTTTTCATTATTAGTTGTACCGGCTTATTTTTGGTCTTTGATAATGGCTATTGGGCTAAGCGTGTTTTTAACTTTTTCCGAAGCAATCCCTTTAGATTATCATTTTCATGTAGTTATATTATCATTAATCCTTTCATTTACCGGTATTAATAACGCAGTACTTCATGCAAATAAAAAAATTCATCAAGTAAATTATGTAACTATAACACAAATTATAACTACTTTAATCGTAATTGTTTATTTAATAATCTTCCAAAAGAAATTATCTATTGATTCATATATTACAGCATTGTATTATGGATATTCTATTTCTGCAATTTTAAGTTACGTTTTTACTTTTTCTGATTATCAGAAAACAAAATATTCTTTTCCTTTTTATAAGTATTTAATTGGTGTTAAGAAACATCTGAAATTTGGTTCGTTTAACCAGTTAGATATTTTAGCTCAGGTTTTAAGTTTTCGATTAGCTTATTATTTTTTGAATCATTTTGTTAGTGTTGCTGATGTTGGTATTTACTCAAACGCGGTTTCTTTGGTTGAATCCGTTTGGATCCTAAGCAGAAGTATTGCGTATGTCCAACATTCAAGAATAGTAAATTCTCGGAATAAAGAATATACTATTGATTTAACGATTAAATTTATTAAGCTGGCAGGTATTTTAGCTTTATGTGCCATTCTTGTTTTGGTTTTTATTCCTTCAGAAGTATATCAGTTTATTTTTGGAAATGAATTTATTAATATGCAAGCGATTATTCAATCCCTGTCACCTGGTATTTTATTTTTTAGTATATCCTTTATTATTAGTGCTTATTTTTCTGGTACCGGAAAACATCATATTAATAGTATTAGTAGCATAGTGGGTGTAATTGTTATAATTCTTTTATCTCTTTTTTTGATACCTAAATATGGAGTGATTGGAGCTGGTGTTGCGGCTTCGCTATCTTATTTTTCTACCACAATGGTTAAATTAATTAGTTTTTGTAGTATGGGAAAAATATCATTAAGAAAGTTTCTATTAACAAAAACTGATGTAAAAGAAGTAAAAAATATTTTTAAAAAGGAAATAGGAGGATTATGACTCCTTCAGTTTTTCAAAATCAATCTCTTTGGTTTGATCCTGTTCGGTGACTTTCCCATCTTCAAATTTCACCGTTCGAGCCGTAAATTTTTTTACCATATTATAATCGTGGGTTGCCATAATAACAGCACGCCCGTTGTTGCTTATGTCAAATAATATTTTCATTAGGTTTTCCGAGGTCTCGGGATCCAGGTTTCCGGTAGGTTCGTCGGCCAAAATAATTTCCGGGTCATTTAGCAGTGCACGTGCAATAACCACCCGTTGTTGCTCGCCGCCCGAAAGTTGGTGGGGCATTTTATATCCTTTGTAGCTTAACCCTACACGGTCCAGCACATCAGCAATACGGTCGTTAATTTCATTCTTATTTTTCCATCCTGTAGCTTTAAGTACAAATTGTAAATTATCGAAAACAGAACGATCGGTTAATAGTTTAAAATCCTGGAAAACAATGCCCAGCTTCCTTCGTAAATGAGGAACCTGTTTTGTCTTTATCTTGGTTAGATCAAAACCTGCTACTTTTCCTTCTCCCTCTTTAAGCGGTATTTCCGCATTTATGGTTTTTATTAAACTGGTTTTTCCACTACCAACTTTCCCAATAAAATAAACAAATTCCCCTTTGGTAATCGAAAGGTTAACATCTTTTAATATCAAATTATCTTTCTGAAAGATTTGTGCATTTTCAAATTCAATAATTGTATCTAAAGCCATATTATTTATACTTTATAAAGCGTTCCAAATGGTGCTTCTTTTATTAATTCTTCAATACGTTCTTTAAACGCTTGTAATCCAAATTTTTTAATTTGGTTTTTGGGATTTGCTGTTCTAAAATGCGCAATTAAAACAAAATGATCATCTCTAATTTGAACATAATCAGGGATTTTATCTGTTCCTTCTGTTTTTAAAAAATACATGGTATACTATTTACTTCATCACAAATGTAGATAAAAAATTAAAACCGAAACAGGAATTGTTAATAAGTAAATAATATTGTATTGAGAAAAGATAATATTTTAGGAAATTAACAGTTTTATGTTAATTAAAATCACAGGATTTCAAACGCTGTTCCGTATATTCTTTTTAAATTAGTGCGAATTTCAAGACGATAGATTATGATACATGCAAAGCATATTCTAATAATTGCAATAAACCTTATTTTGTTTTCCCAAAAGTTATATGCACAGGAAACCATGGTGTTTACAAATCCTGATAAAGCATATAAAACAGGACTTGGCCTTTTTGAAAAAGAAAAATATGGGGTTGCACAAAAACATTTTCGTAATGCAATAGAATCTTATGGCGATGCTCAACCCGAATTTAAAGCTAATGCCCGATACTACGAAGCTTTATGTGCGATAGAATTATTTAACCAGGATGCCGAATATTTAATTTCTACCTTTATTGCCGAACATCCGGAAAACTCAAAGGTAAATATGGCACGTTTCCATATGGGTGAATTTCAATACCGCCAAAAAAAATATCGACAGGCAATTGACTGGTTTAATAAGATTGATAGGAGGCAATTAGAAAAAGATGAACTTTCAGAATATTATTTTAAACTAGGATATAGTCATTTTATACTAGGGAATTATGACGATGCTGGTTCTGCTTTTTATGAAATTAAAGATGTAAATACAAAATATACAGCACCGGCTCTTTATTATTATTCGCATATAGCTTACGAGGAAAAAAATTACGAAACAGCTTTACAGGGATTTCAACGATTAAGTAATAACGAGACTTTTGCGCCGGTAGTACCCTATTATATTACACAAATTTATTATTTACAAGGTAAATATGATGAGGTTATTGATTATGCTCCGGGGCTTCTGGAATCAGCTAGTGCTAAACGTGCACCAGAAATTGCTAAAGTAATTGGCGATTCGTACTGCAAAAAACATGAATTTGAGGTTGCGTTGGAATATTTGCAAAAACATGCTGATGAAGCAAAAAATATTTCTCGCGAAGATTATTACCAGCTTGGTTATTGTTATTACCGCGCAGAGCAATATGATAGTGCTGCTGTTGCATTCGAAAAGGTTACCCGCGAAGACGATCAGCTAGCTCAAAATGCTTATTTTCATTTAGCCGATTGTTATATTGAACTGGGCCAAAAGAAAAAAGCCCGTTTTGCTTTTGAGTTTGCTTCCAAACTCGATTATGATCCGGAAATAAAAGAAGAAGCGCTATTTAACTATGCTTTGTTAACGTATGAGTTGTTTCATTCACCATTTAACGAAGCAATTGATGCGTTTCATGATTTTATAGAAATTTATCCTAATTCCACCCGGCTAGATGATGCATATAATTTTTTGGTTATGGCCTACATGTATACCAGTAACTATAAAGAAGCACTTCTTTCGCTTGAAAAAATATCGGAAATGGGCCATTCTATGAAGGAAGCCTACCAAAAAGTAGCTTTTTATCGTGGATTAGAGTTGTATAATAATTTACATTATGACGAAGCCATCCAAACATTTAATAAATCTTTACAATATCCCGGATATAATAAAGCCATTTACGCTCAGGCTAATTATTGGAAAGCAGAAGCTTATTATCAGCTTGGCGACTACAAAAATGCCGTTGAAGGGTATAATACTTTTTTATTAACCACTGGAGCTTTTGCCCTTGATGAATATGAACTGGCACATTACAACATGGGATATGCTTATTTTAAGTTAAAAGATTATCCAAATGCCATTAAATGGTTTAGGAAATATATTGGTTTTACCAAAAACGAAAAAACAAGAACAGTTGCCGATGCATACAACAGGATAGGGGATAGCTATTTTATTAGTCGTAGTTACTGGACTGCTATTGAATATTATGACAAAACGGTAGAAATTGGTTTGCTTGATAAAGATTATGCGTTGTTTCAACGTGGTTTTTCTCTGGGTTTATTAAACCGCCCCGCGAAAAAGATCAATACAATGCAACGTTTAGTTAACGAGCATCCTGAATCAGCTTATGTAGATGATGCGTTGTTTGAAATGGCAAAAAGTAACCTTGATCAGCAAAATGCTCAAGTGGCTTTACAATTATATATGCGAATTGTTGAAGAATTTCCATCAAGTAGTTATATTAAAAAGTCATTAGTACAGCTAGGTTTAATCTATTACAATAACGATAATAATGACGAAGCACTAAAATATTATAAACGTGTTGTTGCTGAATATCCCGGAACACCCGAAGCAAAAAATGCACTTACCGGTATAAAAAATATTTATGTGGATATGAATGATGTGGATACTTATTTTGCTTATGCAAACAGCTTAGGCGAATTTGCCGATGTGAGCGTTAGCGAGCAAGATTCATTAACCTATATCTCTGCAGAAAAATTATATATGGCAGGTAATTGTGAAAAATCAATCATCCAATTCAATAACTATTTAAACGAGTTTAAAAACGGTTCTTTTATACTTAACGCACACTTCTATTTGGCCGAATGTTATAATAGAATGGGAAATAAGGAAAAAGCACTGGAAGCTTATAGTTTTGTTATAGATAAAGCTAAAAATACATTTACAGAACAAGCTTTAGTAGAAGCTGCTTCTATTAATTTTGATTTTGGTGATTATAATAAAGCATTAAACCAATATAAACAATTAGAAGATATAGCCGAATTAAATACCCATTTAATTGAATCCAGAGCTGGACAAATGCGATGTAATTATCAATTAAATGATTATAACAACACCATTCAATCTGCAAGCAAATTGTTGCATACAGAAAAGATTTCTGACGAATTAAAACGTGAAGCCAGATATAAAAAAGGAAAATCGTTATACCAAACAAAGAATTTTGATTTAGCGCTTGATGAGTTTAGAATTATTTCTGAAGATGTAAATAGCAAAGAAGGTGCAGAAGCTAAATACTTAATTAGTAAAATTTATTATAAGGATAAACAATTCGATGTAGCAGAGCATGAAATATTTGATTTTTCTTCGCAAAATACATCTCAGGAATACTGGTTAGCCAAAGCTTTTATTTTACTTTCAGATGTTTATATAACCAAAGAAGATAAGTTTCAGGCTAAACACACCCTAAAAAGTATTATCGATAATTATAACCCTGCTGCAGAAGATGATATTGTAAGAATCGCAAAAGAGAAGTACAATCTGATCATTGAAGATGAAAAATTAGATATGGATGAAGAGGAGTCTGACGAAATTTTATTGGAATTTGAAAAAGATAAAAATGAATAATTGTCAACATACACAATACATAGCATTAAATAATGATAAAATAAATTTGATATGAGTCGAAATCGAAATCTAATCATATATATAATTTTATTTTCTTTACTTTTTATTGGTTTAAATGCTTTTTCGCAAGAAAATCTAACAAAAGAAGTAAAGGTTGTTAAGCCTTATGAACCAACCATATCCGATGCAAATAAAATATCTTATTTGCCTAAAATTTTAGATACCATAAAAGTAGTACCCGAAGTAAATTATCTTTTACAAACCAAGCCCATAAATGTTGGATATACAATAAATCCTATAAAGCCTGCAAGAATGGTTAGTGAGCCATTAACCAAACTATACAATTCTTATTTTAGAGTTGGTGTAGGTACAAAAACACTTCCGTTACTCGAAGCCTATATCAACAGTAAACGGTCTGAAGATTATTCTGTAGGTGCTTATTATAAATATTCTGCATCATATGCAAAAGTCGAATTATTAAATGATGAAAGAGTTTTTGCAGGGTATAGTGATAATGATTTGCAGTTATTTGGGAAAAAGTTTTTTAAAAATTCTACCCTGCAGGGTGATATAGGTGTGCAAGGCGATACCCGCTATTTTTATGGATACGATACCCAAATTGATACTTCGATGGATAAAGATGATATCCGACAGAAATATTTGCAATTTAACATGAAGGCCAACTATAAAAGTACCTATGTTGATTCTAATCATATTAACTATGATTTTATCGTGGGCATTGACTACGTTAAAGATGATTTTAGCAACAATGAGCTTGGATTTAAAATGAAAGGGGATATAAATAAAATTTTCTCAAAAGAAATGGTTGGTGCAAAAGTTGGCATTGAACATTATTCGGTTAGTGAAAATGTCGACTCCTCCAATAATACAATTATAAATATCAATCCGTGGGTAGGTAAGTTTGGTGATAAATGGAGGGTAAAAGCAGGGATTAATTTTTATTCCGATATTCGGGAGGACAATACAAACACCTATTATTATCCTGTGGGCCTTTTGGAATATGATGTTGCTAATCATTTCCTTATTCCATATGCCGGGGTAAATGGTAAAATTGAGGTCAATAATTTTCTTAAAACAATAAGCATTAATCCATTTATTGTACCCGGACAGAGTATGCTAAACACGGACCATAAGTTGATTTTGTATGGAGGTATTCGTGGAAATTTTAATTCTACCACGTATTACAATGTTAAAGTATCATATTCATTAATTGATAATATGCCCTTTTTTGTAAATAATATGGCACTTACTGATAGTACTGGCAATCAATTTTCAGTTGTATACGATAATATAGAATTGGTAAGTTATTTTGGTGAATTGTCATTAGCTCCCAATGAAAAGTTAAATTTACATATCAAAGCCAATTATCACGATTATAAAATGGATATCGAACAAAAACCATGGCATAAACTTTCTTTTGACCTTACATTCTCTGCCCGCTATAATTTACGCGATAAGATAATTTTAAAAGGGGATATCTTTTCTTTGGGTAAGCGATACGCAAAATTGAATAATAATGGTGATTTTGCTGAATTGGAGTCTGTTATTGATATTAATATTGGTGCGGAATACCGCTATTCTAAAATTTTATCAGGATTTATCCAATTTAACAATATACTGTCCGAAAATTATTACCAGTGGAACTATTATCCAACCTATGGATTTAATGTTTTATTAGGTATTACTTATGCCTTTTAATTCGCTAAAAATTACCCGGAAAAAGTGTGAATTTATTGTTAATAAAATCTTCTATTTTATAAGGTTTTAAATACCTAAAAATCATTAATTTTTAGTATATTTACATGATTTTTAAACGAAAGCGGATTGTTGCTGTAATCTTTTGGTTTGCAGTATTTTATGAATATGTTTTTTGGCCTTGAAAAATACAATATAATCCACTAATTAAAATAGTTCAACAATAAAATATCTCGGATATTTTTTATCCGTAATTGGACAATTTTGGTTGAATAAATAAATAATAAAACAATGAGTGATTTAAATAAGGATGAATTAAAGGATGCTTTGAATAAGATAGAAAAAAACGGTTATTCAGCAGAAAGCATCCAGGTTTTAGAAGGGCTTGAAGCGGTACGTAAACGCCCCGCCATGTATATCGGCGATATTAGCGACAAAGGGTTGCATCATTTAGTGTACGAAGTAATGGATAACTCCATTGATGAAGCACTTGCCGGATATTGTAATTCCATAGATGTGATTATTAATGAAGATAATTCAATTACTGTAATAGATGATGGTAGAGGGATTCCTGTTGATTATCATGAGAAAGAAGGAAAATCAGCACTTGAAGTTGTAATGACCGTTCTTCATGCGGGTGGAAAATTTAATAAAGATTCCTATAAAGTTTCCGGAGGTTTGCATGGTGTAGGTGTTTCTTGTGTAAATGCTTTGTCATCATCGTTACATGCTGAAGTTCATCGTGAAGGGAAAATTCATGTACAGGAATATAAAATAGGAAAACCTGTAAGTGATATTAAAGAAGTAGGAACTACCGATAA
>JAYEKP010000153.1:43799-46057 GCA_034661075.1 Bacteroidota bacterium | reverse complement strand
AAATATAAACAAGGGATTTTATTTAAATGGGGGGATTCGTTTTTAATAATAGTAAAAATCTGTCCAAAATACCTGTAATTACGTTTGTATTTTTTAATTTTAAAAATATTTAGGACAGCTATGATAATCGGTATTAAAATTTTTTAAAGATGTATTTACTGATGATACAATATGATCATAGCTGTAATCATAGTATTTAATCTTCCTTTGGGGATATTTATCGGAAATTAAATGAATACCACATTTGGTGATGAGTTGAATATTCTTTCTTAGTTTTTTGTTTAATCGTAAAGCATCACCAAATTTTTTCTCACATGCATAGTTTCCATAGATATCTGCATGGTCAAAAGTTGTAATCCCAAGGTCTATAATTTGTTGTGTAAATTGCAACAACTCCTTATCTGATAAATTCCAGTCTAATAATCTCCAATGCCCATGAATGAGCCTTGAAATTGTAAAATTTTTTGTCAGCTGTATTTTTTCCATATGATTGCCTTTAACAGGGTAAATTTAGTCATTTATGCTTGTTTTTTCATTAAAATACAAATCTGTTTTTGCCGATTATTCTAAATGTTTTAACCAGTTTATGGCTTATCTTTTATGTTTATTCTTTGATAATGTTTTACATTAAATCTAACATAAATAAAAATTATTTGTAATAACCTTATTAACAGTAATATATAGTTTATTTTTTATTGATTTTTTCTTTAAAAGTTTCATTCAATTTAATTATCTTTATCTTCAGCATTGAATTTGAAATCAATAATTACTAACTATAATTCAATAGATATAAATGCTGGTTTTTCTCCCATTGATTACGGAATTTTTGTCCTCTATGCAATCATAATTATTTCTTTAGGTTTATGGGTTTCCAGAAAAAAAGATGGCAAAGAAAAAACCACTGAGGATTATTTTTTAGCCGGTAAATCATTACCGTGGTGGGCTATTGGGGCATCTTTAATTGCTGCTAATATTTCAGCCGAACAATTTATTGGAATGTCTGGTTCCGGGTTTGCAATTGGCTTAGCTATAGCCTCTTATGAATGGATGGCTGCACTGACATTAATTATTGTTGGAAAGTATTTTTTACCCATTTTTATTAAAAAAGGATTATACACCATTCCCGAATTTATCGAGAAAAGATTCAATACCAACTTAAAGACCATTCTGGCAATTTTCTGGATTGCTCTTTTTATATTCGTAAACCTCACATCGGTTCTTTATTTAGGTGCAAAAGCTTTAAATACAATCATTGGCAATGGTGAGGCTCAAAATATTATCTGGTTTATTTTAGGATTGGCTTTTTTTGCTGCTGCATATTCGGTGTGGGGAGGATTATCTGCTGTAGCCTGGACAGATGTTATACAGGTACTATTATTGATGGTTGGAGGGTTAAAACTACAATTATTGCTTTGAATAATGTTACCATCGAAGGGGGCGTTTTTAACGGCCTGTCTCATATATACGATGTTGCAGGCGATAAATTTCATATGATTCTTAAAAAAGATAATCCGGAATTTCTTAATTTACCCGGAATAGCTGTCTTAATAGGTGGTTTATGGGTTGCTAATTTATACTATTGGGGGTTTAATCAATATATTATTCAGCGAACCCTGGCTGCAAAATCATTACGCGAAGCGCAACGCGGAATTGTTTTTGCCGCATATTTAAAATTGATTATTCCATTAATTGTAGTAATTCCCGGAATTGTAGCTTATGTGTATTATATGCAGCCGGAAGGGACTCATATTGTGGATGGAGTGCAAAATACATTAACTAAGGGCAATGGGATGCCCGATAATGATAATGCCTATCCGTGGTTAATTAGCACTTTTATACTGGTTGGATTGAAAGGCTTGGTAGTGGCTGCATTGGGAGCTGCAATTGTTTCCTCATTGGCATCAATGCTTAATTCTACGGCAACCATTTTTACGATGGATATTTATAAACCGTATATTTCTAAAAATGCGAATAATAAAGAATTGGTATGGACCGGCAGAATTACTGTTTTATCAGCACTGGTGTTGGCTTGCCTGGTTGCGCCAATACTTGGACCAATTCCACAGATGTTTCAATATATACAGGAATATACCGGCTTAGTGAGCCCGGGAATATTAGCTGTATTTTTATTAGGTTTGTTTTGGAAAAAAACATCAACAAAAGGAGCAATTACAGGAGTTCTTGCATCTATACCTGTTGCTTTTGCATTTAAAATACCCTCCATAGCTATAAAATCATTAACTAAGAAAATTGAATCT
>JAYEKP010000153.1:0-43789 GCA_034661075.1 Bacteroidota bacterium | reverse complement strand
CTGCAAATTTAGGTGCTGAGCAAATAACTGTCATTCAATCTAAAATTCCCAATTTTGCCGGATATGAATTACCTTTTCTGGATCAAATGATGTATACCTTAATTATTACTATGGTGATAATTATAATGGTATCCTTAACAACAGGGAAGGGCGATGACGACAAAAAAGCGATTTCGCTTGAAACATCCACTTTTATTACCGGGAAAAGATTTAATATTGCCAGCTATGTTTTACTATTAATACTTGTTTTGTTGTATGTTATTTTTTGGTGATAATCAGGTGTGATGGTATTCGATTTTTTTTTCTGATTCTTAACTAATTTGTATAAAATTAAAATGAACTCAGTAATCCTGTTCAGTATAAAAAATTTGTTTTTAAAATTTTATACTGATGTTGACTAATATATATTATTTTTGTCTAAACCAATCTAACTAATAATGCAGCTTGTAACATCCAAAGATATTTCCAAAGTAATACATCTCGATAAATTTGGCGGAGAGGTTGTAGCCAAACTGTTAATGCAAATTTTAAAGTTCAACAAAGTCAATAAAGTTTATTCCCAAACAAAAGATAAGAAAGGAATTGAATTTGTTAACTCTGTAATAGAGCATTTAGGGATAAATTATGAAGTTAGTGAGGATGACTTAAAACGAATTCCTGAAAATAAGCCCTTTATTATTATTGCCAATCACCCTTTTGGTGGTGTGGATGCTATTATCCTGCTAAAAATTTTGGGTGAGATACGGCCTGATTTTAAAGCAATGGCCAATTTTTTGCTACAAAAAATTGATCCGTTAAAAGATGTAATTTTTCCGGTAAATCCATTTGAAACGCATAAAAATGTAAAATCAAGTTTTACCGGTTTAAAAAATGCTATGTTGCATCTTGACCAGGAGGGGAATTGCCTGGGCATATTTCCTGCTGGCGAAGTTTCTTCTTATCAGCCCGATTCGTTGATTATTCAGGATAGAGAATGGCAACCTTCCATTTTAAAATTTATAAAAAAGGCGAAAGTTCCAATCATTCCTGTCTATTTCCATGGAACAAACAGCCGGATATTTTACATGCTGGGGCAAATTCATCCTTTACTGCAAACAGCAAAATTACCTTCAGAGCTCTTTAATAAAAAGAATAAAGCTATAAAAATCAGAATTGGAAATCCTATTTCGGTAAAGGAGCAAGATGAATTTACTGATATTGCACACTTTGGCCGATATATTCGAGCCAGAACATATGCTCTGGGAACTTCCATTGAAGTGAAAAAATTTTATAGACCCTTTTTTTATCCCAAAGTAAAAAAAGTAGAACCATTAGCCGAACCGGCTAACCAGGAAGCCTTAAAAAAAGAGGTAAAATCACTTATTGAAAATTATCTGCTATTTGAGAATCGTAATTTTAAAATTTTTTGTGCTCCATCAACAGAAATGCCGCTTAGTATGCATGAAATAGGCCGTTTAAGAGAGTTAAGCTTTCGCGAAGTAGGCGAAGGAACCAATCGTAGCCTGGATATGGATGAATACGATTTTTATTATAATCAGCTGGTTGTTTGGGATGATGATGAAAATAAAATTGTTGGTGCTTATCGGATAGGAAAGGGGAAGGATATTATTGCCCAATACGGTTTGCAGGGATTTTATATTCATTCGTTATTTAAAATCCGTAAGAAATTTTTACCCGTTTTAAATGAGTCGATTGATTTAGGCCGTTCATTTATTATCAAAGAATACCAGCGTAAACCATTACCGCTCTTTTTATTATGGAAAGGATTATTGTTTTTTTTATTGAAAAATACCGATTACCGTTACCTAATTGGCCCGGTAAGTATTAGCAATGATTTCTCTAAATTCTCGAAATCATTAATTGTTGAGTTTATTAAAACGTATCATTACAATGATGAATTGGCAAAGTTTATCAAACCTCGTAAGAAATTTGTGGTAAAACCGGATAAAATTGTTGATCGAAAAATATTTTTGGAGGAGGAACAAGGCGATGTAGGAAAAATGGACCAATTAATTCAGGATATTGAATCCAATTTTAAATTTCCAATCTTATTAAAAAAATACCTTCAGTTGAATTCAAAAATTATTGGTTTTAATATCGATCCTAATTTTAACAATGCCTTAGATGGGCTCATTATACTTGATATTTTTGATGTTCCTCAAAATTTTATTAAGGGGTTGTCGAAAGAACTGAATGATGAATCGATACTGGACAGGTTTAACTTTTCATCTTCGATGTTAGAGGAGGAGTTTAAACCATCAAAATAGAAAGATAAAATCTTTGAGGATTATCTATAAGTAGGTGGATGTTGTGTCGCTTATCGGGTTAAAATTGTTTATTGCAGAAATGAAAAATATTTTTTATAAACTCAATGATTAAACAAAGAGGTAAAACGTTTAATCTAACCTAATGAACTCATTCTGCTAGGTAAACTTTAAAATTGCACGAATCACTTCTTTCATCTTCTCTTCATCTTTAAGTACCATTCGATGGTCTGCATCATTAATGGTTACAAATTTTTTGTTCTTTGAAGGCATTAAATCGTATAACACTTTTCCCATTGAAGGAGGAATAAAATCATCAGCTTTCCCATGAATCACAAGTATCGGCTTTTCAACTTTCTGAGCCAGTGGCTTATTGTTGAGGTTATATATTTTTTCATCGACATCAAGTTTTAAAAATGGCCGTATAATCCAGGGTAGAGCCTCTTTAATTAAATAACCTTCCAACTCTTCAAGCGAAGTAAAGGTTGACATAATAATAACCTGATCGATAAAATTGTTTTCAAGAATATTTAAAGCTACATAGCCACCCATAGAATAACCAAGTATTAAGGTAGGCAGGTTATTATTTAAATGTTGGTTATAAAAATGGAGTGCAATATTTGCGTCATTTACAATTCCTTCAATAGTTGGTTCTCCATCGCTTAATCCATAACCACTGTAGTTAAAGGTAAATATATTTACATCCGCTTGATTGGTAAGCTCATTAAAAAAGGGAATGGCCGAACGTACATTACTGCCATTGCCTGAAAGATATATAAAATTGAATTTTGGATTATTCTCAGTAATATGCCATAATTCGAGTTGGGTGGTATCGGTATTTGCCACAAAATATCGTTGAAAAGAAAGTTGTTCATTCAGCGCAAATTCTTTAACCGGGTTAAAAACCTCTGATTCGGTAACTTTTTGGTTTATACACCCTTGTGCCAATAATAGGAAGAAAAAAATTATAGATAGCCATCTAATAATTTTCATGATTGATTATTTTTATATTTCTAATAATACCATAACATAAAAAACATTTATTTGTTTAATGGCTTTGGTTAACCTAGCCATCAAACGTTTTATCATGCATTTGAAATGAATTTACTGCAAACTTTAAAAAAACAAAAAAACATTGTTATTTTACTTTTTGTGCCTATATAAACTATTTTTAGTATGTTTGATATAAATAGTTAATAAATTTTTTATGAAAGAAATTTTAACGCCCATTGCTATTATGCAAAATATGGTAGAGAAATTACAAAATTTCTACCCTGATCATGACCAAAAAGCCAATGGGATAATCCAATTTTATTTTACCCATAAAAATAAAAAATACGATTGCTATATACACTCAAATCATAATACATTAAAATTTTTCGAAGGAATTGCTGAAAATCCAAATGTAAGTGTCCGTTCTAGTTTTTACCACTGGCTTGATTTGGCATTTGGCAGATTAAATCCATTTGTTGGAATAATAACACGAAAGTTACAGTTTAAAGGGGATATTAAATTTTTTAACGTGATTCCCAAAAAATCGTTAAAAAGTAGTTTGTGGGTTCCCGAGGACCCCGTAACAAATTTTGAGAAAAATCCCTCAAAGAATTGGAAAAAACCTCAAAAAATAGTAGTACTTAATGCATCTCCACGCGGAAAGAAAGGATATACAGATTTTTATTTAAAACCTTTTATTAAAGGAATGCAGAAGAAATCAGAGGTTGTTACTTATTACCTCAATCAATATTCGGTTAAACCTTGTATAGGCTGTTTTTCATGCTGGATTAATAAGCCTGGAGAATGTATTTATCAGTATGAAGATAATTTTCACCAGTTAGCCGAAAATCTTTCCGACGCGGATATTATTGTATATGCGTTTCCAATTTATGCTGACAATATTCCGGGAGTATTAAAAAACTATTTTGACCGTTCTGTTTCGCGTGCTTATCCATACATGATTAAAGGTATAAATGGCGTAAGGCATCCCAGAAAGCATATTCATAAAAATCAGTCGATGGTTGTTTTTTCGATATGTGGCTTTTGGGAGATGAAGAATTTTAAACCGGTAAAAGCTTTCTTTAATGCATTGGCGCATAACCGTCATTGTCCTGTTGTAGGTGAAATTTACCGAACTACTGCCATTGGATTATACGATAATCCTTTTCTTTTTAAAAAATTAAATCAGGTTTTGGAGGCTTTAGAGAAAGCGGGAGAAGAGGTTGTTTCTTTTGGTAAGATCAAGCGCAAAACGCGAAAAACGATTCATCAGAAATTAAAACGTACTCCGAACGATTTAGACCGAATTAACGAATGGTGGAATCAAAAGAAAGGGAGTAAAGAGTTTGATTATTAATAATATATATATTAACAAATAAAAAAATAGATAATTATTGATATGTTTATATTGAATTGCTGTTTTTTTTAGAAAATAACGTTTTATTTTGTATGCCATAAATAAATTATCATGCGTTTAAAATATAAAATTTTGTCGGGTTTTATTATTCTGTCGGTTATGCTAATTGTAGCCGGAATAATATCAATTTTTGAATTAACTCATATTGGTAAATCAGTGCAAGATTTATTAGACGATAATTATAAAAGCATTGATGCCTCAAATACCATGCTTGAGGCTTTAGAAAGAGAAGATAGCGGAATTCTATTATTGATTCTTGGGAAGTGGGAGGAAGGACGAAAAACAATTCAACAAGCCGATAGTATGTTTAATGTAGGATACCATATTGCTAAAAACAACTTAACAATTCCCAACGAAGAAACTTACATTAAGGATATTGATTTTAAGTATAAAGCTTTTAAAAATAAATGGATTAAACCAATTGTAGAAACAAAAAAAGAAGGTGATTTAGAATGGTATTACCAAAACCATCATCAGGCATTTAATGAGGTTAAAATTGCAGTGAAAAACCTGATGGAATTAAATCATCATACAATGTATAATATGGGTTCGGAATTAAAAGAAAGAGCAAAACGTGCTGTTATGCCTGGCATTATTGCTATAATTGCAGCTATTGTATTTTCATTAATTTTTAGCTACTTTATTCATTATTATGTAATCAAACCCTTGATGAAAATTGCTAAGGCAATAAATGACTATAACGATTATAATAAGCCTTTCAAAGTAGAGGTTGAAACAAATGATGAAATTAAAGATATTTCTCAAGCACTTAAACGGCTGTTAATTAAAAAATCTCAAGATAATTAAATATGCGCCCACATATAATCATTCGATATATCGGATTAATTTTTTTATTTAACTCCCTTTTTTTATTTATTTCTTTCTGTATTTCTTTACTGAATAAAGATTCCGCTATTTTTCCTTTAATGTATGCTACCATTGTTGCATTTATTTTTGGTATATTTCCAATAATATATGTTCCCCCTGCAAAAAATATTTCGAGTAAAGAAGGTTTTTTAATTGTTGTTTTAAGCTGGATGTTAACTTGTTTGCTTGGTGTAATTCCTTATATTATGTGGGGCGGTGAGTTTACATTTACCAATGCATGGTTCGAAAGTGTTTCGGGTTATACAACAACTGGGTCTACCATTTTAAACGATATTGAATCGCTTCCTAAAGGACTACTTTTTTGGAGAGCCTCAACTCATTGGATTGGAGGTATTGGTATTATTATTTTTGCATTAGTTGTTTTACCTAATATTGGACATGCAAGGGCTGTATTATTAAATACTGAATTTTCATCGTTAGCTAAAAGTAACTTTTTATATAATTCAAAACAGGTTATTCGTATATTGGTAATTGTTTATGTAGGATTAACACTTCTTGAAACGATTGCTCTTTCAATGGCCGGAATGAGTTTTTTTGATGCAGTAAGTCATTCTTTTGCTACAATTGCAACAGGCGGATTCTCACCCAAAAATTCAAGTATAGCCCACTATAATAATTTATCCGTTGAAATTATTATTATGATATTTATGCTGTTATCTGGAATACATTTTGGATTATTATTTAATACCATTTTAGGGCGGAAGAAAAATATTTTTAGATCATCCATCGTTAGATATTATTTCTTTTCAATACTGATTGGAGTGATAATCGTTGCTTCAAATCTTTATTCTAATGGGTATTATAATTTATTTAATTCGATTCGTTTTAGTGCTTTTCAGGTAATTTCATTAGGTACAACGACCGGATTTGCCACAATAGATTCAGCCATTTGGCCTCATTTTTCTATAATGGTTCTACTTTTTCTTACTTTACAATGTGCAATGGCTGGTTCTACCTCCGGAGGAATTAAAGTAGACCGTTTTTTTATTTTTCTTAAATCAATAAAGAATCAAATCAAACGATTTCATCACCCTAACGCTGTATTATCGTTAAAAATTGACAAAAAATCATTAGATAATAATTTAATATCGAATGTCATTATTTTTATCTTAATTTATATTTTCATCGTTTTTATTTCTGCTGTTATATTAACCTCTCTTGGCGTTGATGGTATTACAGCTTTTTCTGCATCTGCTGCTACCATGGGAAATGTAGGCCCGGGATTTGGAGGTGTTAGCTCATTAGGAAATTATGCCGCAATTCCTGAACTGGGGAAATGGGTATTAAGCGCGAATATGATTTTGGGACGTTTGGAAATTTATGCTGTCATTTCATTATTTATGGTTAAAACCTGGAGATTCTAATTATTGGAAAAGACTGCCTTCTCCTTGACCTCTTCTTCCGGGATGGCGGTTTTTATGCCTTGGCCGTTGCTCGAATCCTTTATTGTCAATCATTCGCATAAACAAATGTTGTAAGTGTTCCTGCTGCTCTTTGTTACAAAGATCTTTTAGGTCCATAAAATGATGATAAGTATTTCGTTTTAGCTCATAATGTAAAGTACCTATTTCACGTGCTATTTGGTCTAATTTTTCGTTATCTGGATTTTCTTTCGAAATTTCTTCTACCATTTCTAGTCTTTTGTAATGTAATGCTCTCGCAATTTCTCTTGACTGTTGCCTGTTTTTTTCATTGATCTCTCGAAAATGGATATATTGCTCTCGTGATAGCTGTAGCTCATCTCTAAAAAAACGATACATTCCTTGTTCATCAACCTTTTGTCGGAATTGAACATAGTCATTTTCAGGAGGTTGTGGCATGGTTCGGTTTCGATAAATAATAGTCGATAATGCAGCAATATTAACCACTACAAGAAATATAATCAGGCCTATGATTAAATGCTTTTTGGTTTGAGTATTCATGATTTTGAATTTTTCTAAAATTACTTATTATCTTTCTCTTCTTCTGAAACAAGTACATTTTCAATCGATTCAATCTGAAAATCGTTCAGATATTGATATTGGGCAAATGCTTCAATATAATCATCTTCCAGTGCTTCATTTTTAGCTAACCTGCTTTCGGAGTTACCTGTCTCTGATCCAATCAGTATCCCAATATATACAGCTAAAATCAACGATGCCATATAAATAGCTGGTTGCAAAATTTTTTTTACTAATCCGTTACTCCATACCGACTCGGTTTTTTCCTTTTTATTTGCCATTCGTTGTTTTAATCGGGTATAATAAAAGGGTTGCTCAGGAATTGTATCTTTATCGTTTAAATGATTTAATGTTTGAACCATCTTAGTATAAATTGCCGAACATTCCGGACAATTTATTAAGTGTTTGTCTATTTCTTCCTTCAACTGTGGAGATAACTCTCCTAAATGATAACGATAAAGGATTTTATGTATTTTATTGCATTTCATGTTTGCATTTTTATTGTTTGACACTTAAAGTAACCAGTTTATTACAGGTTTATTAATGATTTTTATAATAATTAATAATGATTTTTTGAAGTTTATTTTTCCCTCGGTTAATTAATACACCAACTTCTGATACACTTATATTCATTATTTCAGCAATTTCTTTATACGATAATTCATCGAAATGACTTAATGCAATAGCTGCGTTTTGCTTTTCAGGTAATTTTTTTAGCGCATCATGCAATAACTTTTTACTTTCATCTATTTCCATATCTTCACCTGGCTGCAAAGTATCATCTACAGGATCAATCTGTACTTTTTCATCCCCAAAAATTAGGTCCAGGCTACTAAACCATTTACTTCTTTTTTTAGAACGTAAAAAATTAAGTGATTTATTAACGGCAATCCGGTATAACCAGGTTGATATTTTTGAATCGCCTCTGAACTGATCGATCGACTCATAAATTTTTAAAAATACCTCCTGGGATATATCCATCGAATCATCAAAATTATGCAAAATATTATTGCATATATTTAATACCATTTGATGATACTTTTCAACAAAATGCTTAAATGCATTTTCATCTCCTGCTGCAATTTTTTCTATTAATATTTTATCATCCATTAATTGTAACCACCAAATCAGATTTAATGTTTAAGACACACAAAAATCAATTTTATTACCATTTAAAGGTAAAATGTTTTTTTTACTATTCATACTTTCCTAATTTAATAGTTAATATTATGATTATTAAAATACATTATTGTCCGATAAAAACTAAATAAAATCAAGGTTTCAGAATGGATTCAATATTTTTATCGGACAACAGGGATTAACATATTTAAATAATAATTTAATTTATCAAAAATATTCAACCAAAAAATAAAATTTAAATTGTTAATAAAATGTCGTTAAACACACAAAACTTCCTGTAATCTCTTTATGCGCAATTGTTTCAAAAGATTATCTTTGTGTAGTATCATCACCAAAGATGGTTGTCTTTTTAATGATAAATTACTATGAATAAACAGAATGCAACTCACATTACTATTTTTCTTTTCTTTTTTTTGTTAGCTAATCAACTTTTTGCTCAGAATGGGAGGCCTGAATTTATTCAGGATTATGAACAACAATGGGTTGATTCGGTAATGAATGAACTGTCGCTCGAAGATCAAATTGCACAGCTTTTTATGGTTGCTGCTTATTCCAATAAAGAAGAAAATCATCAGGAAGAGATTACTACGTTAATTGAAAAGTATAAAATTGGAGGACTGATTTTTTTTCAGGGAGGCCCGGTTCGACAAGCAAAACTAACTAATTACTACCAATCTATTTCCGATCTACCTTTACTTATTGCTATTGATGGAGAATGGGGCTTGGGCATGCGGCTGGATTCTACCATTAGTTATCCACGGCAAATGATGCTGGGAGCCATACAAAATGACTCATTGATTTACCAAATGGGATATGAGATTGGTGAACAATTAACCCGGTTAGGTATTCATATCAACTTTGCGCCCGTAGTGGATATTAATAATAATCCGCAAAACCCGGTAATAAATGTACGTTCTTTTGGCGAAGGCCGAATTAATGTAAGTAAAAAATCGATGGCTTATATGAGCGGAATGCAAGATGCTGGCATTATTGCTGTAGCAAAACATTTTCCCGGCCACGGAGATACTAATTTAGATTCTCATTATGATTTACCTTTAATTGGACACACCAAAGAAAGATTAGACTCATTAGAACTTTTTCCGTTTCAGCGAATCATTGATGCCGGTGTTAAAGGCATTATGGTGGCTCATCTTAGTGTCCCGGCCCTTGAATCGAATATTCATTTACCCACAACCTTATCAAAACCCGTTGTAACCCATTTATTAAAGACCCAAATGGACTTTGATGGATTGATTTTTACGGATGCACTGAACATGAAAGGAGTTACCCAAAATTATCAATCGGGTGACATTGAAAGTATGGCACTTAAAGCCGGAAACGACGTTTTGCTTTTCCCCGAAGATGTCCCAAAAGCCATTCATAAAGTTAAAAGACAGGTAAAATCAGGAAATATTCCAGTGGAAAGAATCGAAGAAAGTTGCCGTAAAATTTTAAAAGCAAAATTTCAGGCAGGGCTACACCAATATAATAAAACCAAGGATTATATTGACACTAAAAATTTGGAGGATGATTTGAACCTTATCATGTATGATATTACAAGGCGAGAGTTGATAAAATCGAGTATAACGCTAATTCAAAATAAAAATGATATTCTTCCGGTTAAATCATTAGCAAATCAAAAATTTGCTTCCATAGCTTTTAATACAAACGAAATAACTACATTCCAGAAAACACTTTCCAAATATACCCATGTGGATCATTATGTTTTTGATGATTCGCAGGCGGATATTATTTTTGAGATGCTAAAAGAGTATGATATTATTTTCGCCAGTATACATAACACTTCTTTTTGGCCGGCAAACAATTATAAAGTAAAACAAGAGCATTTAAATTTTATGGGTAAGCTGGCTAAAGAAGCAAAAGTTGTATTTAGTGCTTTCGCAAATCCTTACAGTCTTACCGATTTTCAGATGTTGCAGAATTTAAATGCTGTTTTAGTGTGCTACGACGAAGAACCCACAATTCAGCAATATGCAGCACAGGCTATATGTGGAGGTATTGCTGTTTCAGGAAAGTTACCTGTAACTATTAATAATCAATTTCCTGCCGCAACAGGAATTTCAATAAAAAAAAAGATGCGGCTTCAATACGGAATCCCCGAGCAAGCAGGAATATCCTCCCAAAAGTTAAAAAAAATTGATTCCATTGCTCAAACAGCAATCGACAGCTTTGCAACTCCCGGTTGCAGAATTCTTGCTGCCCGTGATGGAATAGTTTTTTACGATAAATCCTTTGGATATCATACGTATCTGAAAAAAAATAGAGTAAAAGAAGATGATATTTATGATATTGCTTCTATTACCAAAATTGTAGCTACAGTACCTGCTTTAATGAAGCTTTATGAACTGGGTTTATTTTCTCTTGAAGCTAAATTATCCGATTTTATTCCGGACTTAGATACAACAAACAAAGGGGATTTATTGGTAAAAGATATTTTAACCCACCAGGCACAGCTCAACGGTTGGATTCCTTATTATTATTATACTCTCCAGACTCTCTATCCTGAAAAAGGCTTGCTGGATAATAATTTTTCTGAGGAATATCCCTATAAACTGGGCGATCATTCGTATGTTGCTAAAAATTTTATGTTTAAAGAAGGAATTTATTCCCATCAGCAAAAAGAAGGATTTACAACGAAAATAGCTGAAGATTTATATATTATTGATTCTTATAAAGATTCAATTTTTGCCATGATTCGATCGTCTAAACTGGTGGAAAAAAAGGAATATCGATATAGCGATTTAGGCTTTTACTATTTTTATAAAATAATTGAAGAGTATACCGGTGTTAATTTTCCAGATTATGTGGATTCATGTTTTTATCAACCGCTGGGTGCTACACGAACCGGTTTTTTGCCTCTGGAGCGATACGAAGAATCAGAAATCGTGCCTACGGAAAATGATTTAATTTTTAGAAAGCAATTAATCCATGGATATGTCCACGACCCGGGAGCTGCCATGTTAGGTGGTGTTTGTGGCCATGCCGGTGTGTTTTCCACAGCCAACGATTTGGCTAAAATCATGCAAATGTACCTCAATGGTGGTGAGTATGGAGGGAAACAATATTTTAAACCGGAAACCATAGAACTTTTTACCACCAGCCCCTTTTTAGATAATAATAACCGAAGAGCCCTGGGATTTGATAAACCACAAACGGATTTAAGTAAGGAAGGGCCTACTTTTAAAAGAATATCAAGTAAAAGTTTTGGACATAGTGGCTTTACAGGTACACTGGCTTGGGCCGATCCGGATGAAAAAATCGTTTATATCTTTCTTTCTAACCGTATTCATCCCGATCAGGATAATAGCAGGCTTATTAATACCAACGTGCGGACTGATATCCAGAAAGCCATTTATGATGCAATTATTGAACCCTATACAAAACAGGATACCCTTCAGTAATTTTTAAAATCAGAAGCACTTTATTTAAATGCAAATGTGTATATTTATCTGTTAATCCATAAAATACTTATACGATGAATAGAATTTTTTATTTTATAATTGCCGCTACAATGCTCTTAAGTGCATGTTCCAATACAGAAAAAGTTGATTTAATAGTTACCCATGCGAAAATTTATACCGTGGATAATGAATTTTCCGAAGCTGAAAGTTTTGCGGTAAAAAACGGTAAATTTGTTGCTGTAGGTACTAACGATGAAATTTTATCCAACTATACTGCAACAAAAACGCTGAAATTAGACGGCAAGTTTATATATCCCGGTTTTATTGATGCGCATAGTCATTTTTTAGGGTATTGTTTGACACTTTTGCAGGCAGATTTACGCGGAACACAATCGTTTGACGAAGTATTGGATATCATTATACAGCACGATAAAAAATATGATAATGAATGGGTTTTAGGAAGAAGTTGGGATCAAAATAACTGGGAAGTGAAGGATTTTCCCGTAAATGATAAATTAAATGAGTTGTTTCCTGATAAACCTGTTTATCTCCGGCGTGTTGATGGACATGCTGCCATTGCCAATGCAAAAGCGCTTGAAATGGCAGGTATCACAGCCGAAACGAAGGTTGACGGAGGGAAGGTATTCGTGAAAAATGGAAAACCAACCGGGGTGTTAATCGATAATGCCATGTCATTAGTAAGCCGCTTAATTCCTGACGTAGACAAACAACAAACTGTAAAAGCAATCGCACATGGCCAACAAAATTGTTTTGCCGTTGGGTTAACCTCAGTTTGCGATGCCGGATTACATAAAAACCAGGTTTTACTTATGGACTCACTGCAAAAAGCTGGAGAAATGAAGTTACGGTTATATGCCATGTTAGAACCTACGGACGAAAATATTAATCACTTTGTAAAAAACGGCAGGTATAAAACCGAGTACCTGAATGTGCGTGCTATTAAATTGTATGCCGACGGAGCGTTAGGGTCAAGGGGGGCTGCTTTATTAAAACCTTATGCTGATGATCCCGGAAATTATGGTTTAATCGTAGAACCATTTGAATTTTATCATACAATGTGTAAGCTTGCCTATGAATATGATTACCAGATTTGCACCCATGCCATTGGTGATTCGGCTAACCGACTAATGCTTAATATATATGCTCAGTATCTAAAAGGTAAAAACGACCGTCGTTGGAGAATTGAACATGCACAAATTATTCACCCCGACGATTTGCATAAATTTGGTAAATATAGTATTGTTCCATCTATTCAATCGACCCATTGTACTTCGGATATGTACTGGGCTGACGAGAGGCTGGGAGAGGAGCGGATAGAAAATGCCTATATCTATAAACAGTTAATGGAACAAAACGGATGGTTGCCTAATGGAACCGATTTCCCGGTGGAAAAAATCGACCCGCTGTTCACTTTTTATGCCAGTGTGGCCCGAAAGGATTTAGACGGCTATCCAGAAGACGGTTTTCAAACCGAGAATGCTTTATCGAGCAAAGAAACCTTAAAATCGATGACCATTTGGGCTGCCAAAGCAGCCTTTGAAGAAAATGAAAAAGGGAGCATAGAGCCCGGCAAAATGGCTGATTTTGTCGTATTAGAAAAAGATATTATGCAAATCCCTGAAAGCGAGATACCCAAAGCGAATGTTCAATACACTTTTATTGACGGGGAGATGGTGTATAAAGATTAATTAAGTTCTATCTATGGATAAATTCCAGCATGCTATAAATTTCGTAAAACAATTTGTTGATTTTGATAAGGATGAGATCCAGGCGATGATAAACCGGGTAAACTTTATCCGGTTGAAAAAAAATGAAATTTTTATTAATGAAGGGGATATCGCTAATCAAATAGCCTTTACCAATAAAGGATACCTAAGGGTTTATTATTTGCATGATGGAGAAGAAATTACCCGCGATATTACTCCATTGCATAGTTTTGCTACGGCTTTACCCAGTTTTATTTCACAAACACCTTCATTTGAAATTATTAGTGCCATTACGGATTGTGAAATGATAACCATCCATAAAAAGGATTTAGATTTTTTATATTCTACTTTCCCAAAATGGGAACGATTCGGACGTAAAATTATGGAAGAAATGTTTGTTGAATCCCAGCGTAGAATTTATTCATTTATTACCGAAACAGCAGAAAAAAGGTATAAAAAATTACTTAGGCAATATCCGGATATGATTCGGAGTGTCCCGCTAACATATATTGCTGATTTTTTAGGGATTAAACTTCAATTGTTAAGCCGTTTAAGAAAATCAATGGATTGGTTGTAAAACGTAAAATAGTAAAAAATAAATTGATTTTTAATGATGTGATAAGATTTATTTCTGTCTCCTGCAGCTGTAAACTGCCGCTGTAGTTTCTAAAAAAATAATCTGTAAATATCTTGCTCAATCGGTGTATACAATTTATTGAATCTGTATTCTACTTAAAAAATATTTAACAAATGTTAAATGGTTTTTAGCTTATTTTTTCGGAAATTTGAAAGAAGATTCATTTAATCCAATTATTTTATGGAACGAATTTTTAATCAATCCAAAGAAACCCATTATGACATCATCATTATCGGCGGAGGAATTACCGGCGCTTCCGTAGCTTACGAAGCTGCCAGCCGCGGATTAAAAACAGCAATATTCGAGAAAGGGGACTTTGGCGAAGCTACTTCTTCGGCTACCTCAAAGTTAATCCATGGAGGATTGCGCTATTTGAAAAATATGGAGTTTGGACTGGTACGTGAATCTCTTACCGAACGCCGCATCCTGGAAAATATTGCGCCTAATTTTGTTTATCCGCTACCTTTTATGATTCCAACGTATAGCAGCAACTTAAAAAACAACAAACAGATATTGTTTATTGGTATGTTGCTGTATGATATCTTATCCTTTGATAAAGCATTTACCTGGGACAAATCCAAAAAGTTACCTTTTCACCGAACTATTGGTGCTAAAAAAACCAGAAATCTTGAACCCTGTATTAAGGATGATAAACTTACCGGGTCAAGTATCTATTACGATTGCCAAAATATTAATCCCGAAAGGCTGACGTTGGAGATGCTGAAATCAGCAATGCATTATGGCGCTGAAGCCGCAAATTATGCCAAAGTAGAATCGTTGATTAAAGAAGGAGATACTATAAAAGGAGTGAAGGTAAAAGATTTAATCACCTATACTGAGCATGAATATACGGCTGATTTAACCATTAACTGCACCGGCCCATGGCGGATATCGTTTTAAATGCTACGACCGAAAAACAAGCTTCAAATCATCATATTCGGCGTTCCGAAGGAATTCATATCATTACTAAAAAATTTTGTAATAAACATGCCGTTACCATGATGACGAAAAGTGGCCGGCATATTATGCTGATGCCCTGGCGAAACCATTCACTCATTGGCACTACCGATAAAGAATATAAAGGTAATCCGGATGATTATAAAATCACGAAAGAAAGCATCCGGGAATTGATTGATGAGATGAATGAAAACTATGGAATAAAAAAACTAAACTACGAAGATGTTTTATTTGCTTACGGAGGATTAAGGCCTTTGGTTGATAATCAAACGGAAGCATCGTATGAATCGTCACGCAAATATGAGATTACAGACCATAAAAAGGAAGGTTTGGATGGATTAATCACTGTTGAAGGAGGGAAGTATACCACCAGCAGAAACCTGGCTGTTCACCTGGTAAATAAAATAGCGAAGAAGCTGCATAAAAAAGTAGCAAAATCCATTTCTAAAAAGAAATACCTTATAAATTCGGATATTAAAAATATGGAAGCCTTTATTAAGCAGCTGGCCTTGAGATATCCTTCGTTTTCAGAAGCAACCATAAATTATGTGGGCAGAAACTATGGTTTGCAGTGTCATACCATTTTCCGCCTGGCTTTACGCGATAAATCCCTGGCCCGAGTTCTGACTCAGGATGGAGAAATATTAGCCGAAGTGGTTTATGTAATAAAAAAAGAACTGGCTTTTTCGTTAGCAGATATATTTTTTAGACGAACAGGTATAGGAACTTTAGGCTACCCGGGGGACGAAACGTTTACTAAAGTGGTGGAAACGGCCAAAGATTATCTGCATTGGGATGATAATAAAACAAAAGAAGAAGTGGAAAAAGTAATGAATATTTTTAGTTTACCCCAATAAGTCATTTATAGTTATTTTTAAGAATAAATTTGCTCTAATGCAGTTTAAAATTTGAAATTTGAAATCTGAAATATGTACACATACAGAGATATCTTTAAATGGGGAGACAAACGTAAAGCCTCCATTGATGAAGGAACCTTAAAGGTTGTTAAAGAAAAATTTGAATACAACGATAGCGATATACATCAGATGCACCTATCAGGCGACCGCAGAGTTCATCTTGATAAGCCATGTAACCTGGATAAAAAAATGATTGAGCAATTAACCGCTATTGTTGGAGAAGAGAATATCGAAACCGATGATTATTCCAGGGCTTCTCATGCGCATGGTAAATATTATGCAGAATTATTATGGCTGCGTAAAGGCGAAGTTTTAACACCTCCTGATGCAGTTATCTATCCTCGAAATGAAGATGATATTATAAAAATCATAGCATTTTGTCAAGAGAATACCATTGCAATTACTCCACAGGGTGGGCAGTCGTCAGTGACTCGCGGCGTTGAAACAACGAAAGGAGGAATAAGCCTTGATTTAACCAAACACATGAATAAGGTGCTGGAAGTAAATGAAATAAACGCTACTGCAACCGTTCAACCCGGTATGTACAGACCGGCTTTTGAATCATATTTAAATAACTACGGACAAAAGTATTCGTGCGGTCACTTCCCCCAGTCGTTTGAATATTCTACGGTTGGAGGCTGGGTAGCAGCCAAAGGAGCCGGACAGGCTTCTACCGGTTACGGAAAAATTGAGCATATGGTTTTATCGTTGCGTGTTGTTACACCCAAAGGGATTATTGAAACAAAAACCTATCCTGCCAGTGCCCAGGGATGGGATATACACCCGCTTTTTTGGGGCTCTGAAGGGACGTTGGGGTAATCACCCAAGTAACCATGAAAATACGTAAATACAGGCCAAAACAGACCAGAAATGCATCGTTTATTTTTAAAACTTTTGAATCGGCTGTAGCAGCTATGCGTACCGTGATGCAGAGTGGAGTAGGAGCTCCTCATTTATTTCGCATATCCGACCCTGAAGAAACCAATATTGCTTTTAAAACCCAGCACTTTGAGGGTACTTTTGCGGATCAGTTTTTAAGTTATCGGGGTTATAAATCGCACAGCCGCTGTTTAATGTTTATTTCGGTGGAAGGAAGCTCTGAATATACTAAGCAGGTGGTTTCATCGATTAAAAAAATTGCCAAAAAACACAAATCCATGTATATTGGCGCCAAACCTACCAAAAAATGGCTGGAACAACGCTATTCAAGCACTTATTTGCGCGATCCGTTGATGGATTTGGGCATAATGACAGACACCCTTGAAACAGCAGTGATGTGGAATAATCTATTGCCGCTTTGGAAAGCTGTTCGAAGATATCTGAAGAGCAGAGAAAAAACAGTAGCCATGGTTCATATTTCTCATGTGTATGAGAATGGAGCAAATCTGTATTTTACCTTTTTAAGTCCGATGAAAAAAGGAGATGAGTTGGAGGATTACAAGCAATATCATCAGGGAATTATTGAAACTATTCGGGGTAATAACGGTTCTTTATCTCATCATCATGGCGTGGGACGAACATTGGCTCCCTGGATGGAAAAAGAACTAGGAACAGAAAATATGCAATTAATGCAGGCCATTAAAAACCATTTGGATCCCAAAGGAATTATGAATCCCGGAAATACGCTGGGGCTAAAACCTTAACTCCTGAGCTATATGTCATCCTGTCCCGATAATTATCGGGATGACGAAGGATGACGACGATAATTAGAACAAATGCCTGAGTTTATTATCCATGAATAATAAAGAGAAGAAATATATTTTGTCATAGATGCCGGTACACAATCTGTCCGTGCAGCAATTATTGACCTGAAAGGAAATATTTGTGCCATAGAACGCACCGAAATTGATGCTTATTTTTCCGATCAACCGGGATTTGCCGAACAGGATCCGGAATATTTGTGGGATAAACTCTGTGAAACAACCCGGCGATTATTGAAAAATATATCCGTTGATATTTCTCTAATTTAGGGATTATCAATAACCACACAACGTGGTTCGGTGGTCAACCTGGATAAGAATGGGAAACCCTTGCGTCCTGCTATTATCTGGATTGACTAGCGTAAAGCAAAAGTTGATAACTAGCCTAAGGGAATTGTAAAAAAAGGTTTGCAACTGGTAAATATGTATGAATCGTTGGCGCATGCCATTAAAGATGGAGAATCGAACTGGATAAGGCAAAATCAGCCCAAAATATGGAAAAAAACCTACAAATATGTTTTCCTTTCGGCTTTTTTTAATTACCGCTTAACCGGTAAATTTATTGATTCTGTTGGCAGTACGGTTGGATACATGCCTTTCGATTACAAAAAGCAACAATGGTCCAAACCGGGGGCTTTAAACACCAAACTTTTTCCTGTAGAACGGGAAAAACTGGTTGATTTGGTTAAGCCATCCGAAAGGTTGGGAAATATCACACCCGAAGCCTCAAAACAAACCGGTTTACCCGAAGGGTTACCTGTAATAGCCGCTGCTGCGGATAAAGCCTGCGAGGTATTAGGTTCTGGATGTAGTACGCCTGAAATTGCCTGCCTCAGTTACGGGACCACAGCAACCATCGAAACGGTGAATCAAAAGTATGTTGAAGTGATAAAATTTTTTCCTTCATATCCAAGTGCTATTCCCAATCATTATAATACCGAGGTGATGATTTACCGGGGGTACTGGATGATCAACTGGTTTAAAAAAGAATTTGGACATCGTGAAATTGAATTGTCTAAAAAAACAGGAAAATCCCCCGAAGATCTTTTTGATGCGATGATTCATGATATCCCGCCGGGATCCATGGGATTAACCTTACAACCTTACTGGTCGCCCGGCGTAAAAATTCCCGGCCATGAAGCTAAAGGGGCGGTGATTGGTTTTGGCGATGTGCACACACAGGCTCATTTGTATCGCTCCATCTTGGAAGGATTAACTTATGCGTTAAAAGACGGCGCTTTATTAACCCAAAAACGTACCGGCGTAAAAATTGAGAAACTACGTGTTTCGGGGGGAGGTTCGCAAAGCCAAAATACATTGCAAATTACTGCCGATATTTTTGACATACCGGTAGAAAAGCCGCATACGTATAAAACATCCGCATTGGGTGCTGCTATAAATTGCGCGGTAGGGCTAAATTTATACTCTGATTTTCAAACAGCTATTGATAATATGTGCAGAGTTGGTGAGACCTATTTCCCAAAACCAGAGAACCGTGATATCTATAAAAAACTTTTTAATAAAGTGTATAAAAAGATGTACCAACAGTTAAAACCATTGTATCACGATATCAGAGATATAACCAATTACCCGAAGAAGGAGTTGTAGTTCAGTACAACGGACATTCCTGTCCGTTGAGATTTAACTTTGGAAAAGCGATTTCGACCTGGACTGAGTCTATCGAAATCAGGAGTCACATTTCTGTAATATATTGCTGCTAAAGTAGGTGCTATAGGTTCTCAACCCACGGGTTAACCCGTGGGTTGAAAAACCGAGCAAGTCTCGGTATGAATTGTTAATTTACGGTATATGACAAAAATGAAAGCATTATATCCAATAAGTATTCACGCCGAGATTATCAGGAAAATGAATTACCTAAAAAATCACTAGCAACCCAGCTGGTTTGTTAGTCAGCGGATGACTTGCTAATTGATAACTACTTATGCTTAATATTATAGTATTGTTGATTTAAAAGTCATCCGCTGACTTTGTTTAACCAATGCAACCGACGAGTTCAGCCGTTGGTTATACCATTTCCTTATTCCTCTATACCTTACTTACTCTCCGGTTTATCCATTTAAAAATTTCCATTACCAAAATCATGGGTACTGCAAAAACCAGTATTTCTGCCCATTCTACGAGGGTTATCGGTTCAGTACGTAAAATATTCTGCATAAATGGAATTTGCATGCTGGCAATATGAATTAATTGTGCGGCTAAAATTCCAAAAACAAGAATTAAATTTCGTTTTAGTGGAACTTTAAAAACCGAAGTGATTTCAGAACGAGCATTGAACGCATGGAAGTTTTGCATAAATACCATTAGTAACAATACCATGTTGCGGGCATGAATTTCATTCATTTGCAGGGAGTTAATTAACCAGTACCAAACACCAAAAACCATTCCTCCCATGGTAAGTCCTGCAATAATGGTTTGTTTAATCATCAAAGGATTAAAAATCTTCTCATCGGGATTTCGGGGATTTCTTTTCATGGCCAGCGGTTCGCCACCTTCGAAAGCGAGGGCTACATCCTGAATTCCGTTGGTAACCAGGTTAAGCCATAACAGCTGAACAGCAAGCAGGGGCAGGGGAAGTCCTGCAAAAATCGAAGCAATAAAAAGGATGACCTCAGCCGCTCCGGTAGAGATAAGCAGGTAAATTACTTTCCGTACATTATCGTAAGCGAACCGGCCTTCTTCAACTCCGGCAACAATCGATGAAAAATTATCATCAATTACAATCATTTGTCCTACTTCTTTGGCCACATCGGTTCCTGAACCCATTGCCACGCCAATATTGGCACGTTTCAGTGCCGGTGCATCATTTACACCATCGCCGGTAACGGCAACAAACTCTCCGTTACGAATAAGCACATCCACAATATCCATTTTTTGCGATGGAGAGATACGTGCAAATACTTTGCCCGAAAGGACTAATTTTTTAAATGCAGGGCAATCTGCCGGACAGGCATCTTCGAGCATTTGGCCGGTTATCACTTGCTCATCTTCCTCCATGATTCCCAGTTCTTGGGTAATGGTTCCGGCGGTGGATGGATGGTCGCCTGTAATCATCATTACTTTGATGCCTGCTTTTTTACATTTATCGACCGAATCTTTTGCTTCAGCCCTTAACGGGTCAATAAAACTTATCAATCCGTAAAAGGTGAGTTCCGGAATATCTTCATTTTTGTATTCATCCTGTTTGTTAAAACCAGGATATTTACCACTGGCAAAGGCTAAAACACGGTAACCTTTTTTGGCAAGTGCTTCGGCCTGTCGCAAGACTTGTTCTTTATTTAGTTTTTCGGATTGATCTCCATCGGCCATGTTATTACAGAAATCCAGAATTGTTTCCGTGGCTCCCTTAACACTAATTATAGTTGTTTCCTCATTTTCATAAAATGCGGCTGAAAATTTTCTCTCTGATTCGTAGGGTATTTTATCTTTAAGCTTAAACTCTGCCCGAATATCATCAGGATTTGCTCCTAATTTATAACTCATTCCCAAAAGGGCTATATCCATGGCATCGCCATAATGTTCCCATTTATCATTTTCTTTGCTTAGTGTAGCTTCATTAGCTAAAACTGCTATTTGATTTAAGAGGTTAACAGTGGTGTTTTGCCCATATTTAATGGATTGATTTTGTTCGTTTTCTTTAGATACTTCTCCGTTGCCATTGTATCCTTCGCCTGAAATGTTAAATGTTGATCCATTGGGCAGTGTAATTTTTTTAGCTGTTTGCTGATTTACAGTCAACGTTCCTGTTTTGTCGCTGGCAATAATGGTACAGCTTCCCAGGCTTTCAACAGCAGTAAGTTTTCGTACAATCACATTGCGTTTGGCCATTCGTTTGGTAGCAATGGAAAGGGCAACGGTGAGGGCTACCGGCAATCCTTCCGGAATGGCAGAAACAGCTAATGCCACGACAAAGAAGAAGATAGCAGCAAAATCCATCCCGTTTATTCGCAGAATAATAGCCAGAAAAACACTTAATGCAACCACAGCATAACTGATTTGGCGGGTAAACTTTTCCATTCGTAATACCAGGGGTGGTTTTGCAGATTCAGATTCAGTTACATCCTGAGCAATTTGTCCGACCTGTGTATTAACTCCCGTAGATACTACGATACCTAAAGCTCGTCCCGACATCACAGTTGCGCCGGCATAAGCCATATTGATTCGTTCACTCACACGGGTGTCCTTTTTTAAGGTGCCTGTACTTTTTTTGGCGGCTGTCGATTCGCCCGTAAGGAAACTTTCATCCACAGCCAGGTTCGAAGATTCTATCAAACGCATATCAGCCGGAACTTTAAGTCCCGATTCCAATAAAACAATATCGCCCGGAACAAGGTTTTTCGAATCCACATCCTGATTTTTGTTGTTCCGTTTCACCCGTGCACTTATTTTCAATAGTTTTTGCAGACTTTGTGCACTTTTTTCCGCATTGTATTCCTGGTAAGCGCCTAATCCGCTATTAATTAATATCACTAAAAAAATGAAAGCAGCATCCTTGGCTTCGCCTATAGCAATAGAAGCAACAGCAGCTGCTAAAAGTATAAATATAAGGGGGTTAATAAGCTGGTGTAAAATAATTTGGAATAAGGTTACCGGTTTTGCCGGAGGCAATGTGTTTTTGCCATAAAAATTTAGTCGTTCATTTACTTCGTCTGTTGCTAAACCTTCCCTGGAGGAATCCAGCTTTTTGTAAACTTCATCTAATTCGAGTGCATACCATTTTTCTTGCTGTATGCTCGATTCCGGTTGCTGTCCCTGGTGTATTGTTTCTTTTTTCATGGCTGAGGATTGATTTTTCTATGACTAAATATAAAATTAAATAAAGGTAAAAATAAAAAATTGAATCTTTTAATCTAATCAACTATCCGTTATGGTAAATCCTTTTTTTATTTCAGGAGTATGGATTCAGTTGATTTTTACAAAATCTGTTTTATATGTGATGGTGAAATGGTGGATAGCATAAAACATTCTCCATCGAACATCATTAAAATCAAACCGATGGTGATTTTTTGCTGTTCCAGCAACCAGCGTTGGAGGTATAGAGCCGGATGTATTAATTGATTCAATATAACTTTTCATTATTGGATAATCATTGGATAATTCGTTAAGAAAGTTCAAATATTTGTAATAACTATCTAGTCTATAGTTGGTTATGATAATAGAAATGGTGTCTGTTTGATAATTTTTTCTTAAAACAGTTAAATCCCAGAAAGCACTGACAGAGTGACTTTTGTCGAAAATAGAAAAAACTGAATCTATCTGTTTTTTAGGAAGAGAGAAGGTAATTAAAAAATCCTTTGCCGAATTACAATTATTTGCTCTTTCAAAAAAAGCATGATATGCTTTATCAATATTCATCTCTTGAGTTTCTGAAAGTATCCAGTCATCATAAGTTTCAATGAGGGCTGCTATGGAGAGGATTTCGTAGTGGTTAAAATAACTATGGATTAAGGAATCCGCTTTTAATTTTTCTGTAACATTACTTTGCCCGGTACAAATTTTCCCAATAAATAATAGTAAAAGAACAAGTATTTTCTTCATTTTGTTTAGGTAATAATTGTTTCTTAGCTGTTATCCAGCAATTTATTCAATTTTTCTTTTATTATATTATCTGACGAAGGCCTGGGTGCATCCTCATCAATTATTTTTCCTGTTTTATCGATTAATATATAGTGAGGAATACCTGTAAAGGTGTTCAATTTTCCTTTTAATAGATTCGAATGTTCTTTGTTCAAAAAATAATTTTCACCTTGCAGATTCAACGCTTCGACAGCTTGTTCCCACTCTCTTTTTTCAGAAGAAATACAGATGTTTACAAATGCAACAGGTTTGTTTTTATACGCATTGTGTAAATTGATTAAATGAGGAATTTTACTTTTACATGGGCAGCACCAGGTAGCCCAGATATCGATATATATTATTGAATCTTTAAACTTTTCTCCCAGTTTACTAAAGAAATCTTCTGAAAACTCCACATCTGAGTTCATTCTGTAAGAATCCAGAGTTGATATAGTTAATGATTTATTAGATTCTAACTGCTGCTTTCTTTGGCAAAGCAGGTTTCTTAGTTCTTTATTATCAACGTATTGTGGTAACTTTTCATATAGTTGTTTAAAATCTTGAAGAGATTCTTTAGCTACATTGTTTAATATCTGGTAGCACATCAAATCCCGACTAATTCCCGATTCTTCATTTTTTACGATATTTTGAAGTACTATACGGTTTGCATCTGCTAATTGATTTTCTTTTATACGGTTAATAACCAGGCTATCCTGATGGAAATATTTATTTGAATAATGATTTATATGGTAATGATACCAGGTTGTAATGATAGCATCATCATCATTGACCGGAAATAGTTTTTTATCAAACAGCTCTTGGTGGTCAATAGCTAAACCATTCTCTTCACAATACACTTTAAAATCTAAAAGGTAATTGGCATATTCATAATTAATGGTTTTTCCTGCCCATTGTATAAATTCATCGGAAGGATTATATTCTTTGATAAATTCGGTCAAAAGGGAATCTTCTCGTTTGATACGATGGCTTAATTGTTCTAAAAATTCATCAACCGACAGATTGGTATAATTTAATTAAAAAGTGTTTAGTAACTTCCTGTAGTATCTGTAGTTATGAATATCTTTTGAAGTAGAACTTTCGGTTTCGAAAATTTTAAAATCCGGATTCGATTGTGAATGATAATCCCGGGCATTCAGGATTACAAAAACACTATCTTTTGGTTTCAGGAACAATTTGGTGAAACCATTTTCATAGCGCAATAGAACATCCTGGGGGAACATGGTTTGATATTCGAACTTAAAATATCCGTTTGTATCAATAATTGTAGTACTAAATTCACCCCAGTTATTATAAAGTCCGGGATGATTCAGCGAAATAACCTGTGAAAAATTTTCCGCTTCTTTAATTTTCCCTGAAATAATTACATTTCCTGTACGAATTTTTTGATTATCTGAACTACAAGATAAGATTATTAATGGTAAAGTTAATAAAATCAGTACTTTAAATAATAAACACTTTTTTAATTTTTTCATGATTTTATTGATAATCTGCATATTAAAAATTACTACATGAAAAAGCTAAAATTATTTTTTCTCTACAATATCCCTTCCAAAAGGAGTTAATGCCAGGGAAGCCAATTTAAAATGTTGGTTTCCAAAGGGAATACCTATGATGGTGATATATAAAATAATCCCAAAAATAACATGCGAAAGGGCAATCCAAATGCCGCCGATAAAAATCCATAGAATGTTAAAAATCATGTAGATACATCCTCCGGAACGTTCGTGCTGTACGGTTGTTTTACCAAAGGGCCACAACGCCAATAATCCCATTTTTAACGTTTGTAATCCGAATGGAATACCAATAATGGTTATCATTAAAATAAAACTGCTGATAAAATATTCAATAGCTGTAATAATTCCGCCAAGTATCAGCCAAAGAAGGTTACCTAAAATTCTCATAGTTATGAATGATTAGTTTTAATTATTCATAAATATAGAACGAAAATTTGATTTTGCATGCAACTCTTCAATTATTTGAGAAAATTTTATTTAATCGATAAGTTTTCATAAATAAATGTATGATGAAAGTATGCCTACCTTAAATTAACGCATCATAAAGAATTTCCAACGGATGTGAAGCTTTTCGGCCTGTACCGTCTTTAATCTGATGGCGGCAACTGGTGCCGGGAGCAGCTATCAGGGTTTCTTTTCCTGCACTTCGAACGGCCGGGAAAAGTACCATTTCTCCAATTTTCATCGATACCTCATAGTGTTCTTTTTCAAAACCGAATGAGCCGGCCATCCCGCAACATCCCGAAGGGATTTCTTCGGCTGTATAATTTTCCGGAAAGGATAATAAAAAAAGGGTAGCCGCAGTGGAAGCAACTGCCTTTTGATGGCAATGGCCGTGCAGTTTAATGTGTTTCTTTTCACGGGTAAATTGATCCTTTGTAATATTTCCTTTATCTATTTCTTTTTGAAGAAATTCATCAGCCATTAATGCATTTCTACCCAGATTTATAGCTGTTTCTTTTAATTTACTTCCGACCAAATCAGGGTATTCATCCCGAAAAGTTAAAATAGCCGAAGGCTCAATGCCTACTAATGGAGTATCCTCAGTAATGATATTTTTTAAATAGTTAACATTCTGTATTGCAATCTTCTTTGCTTTCCTAAGTAAACCTTTAGATAAGTAGGTCCGTCCGCTATCAATATGTTTTGGAATAACTACTTTGTATCCTAACCGATTAAACAATTGAACGGCTTTTATGCCAATATCAGTATCGTTGTAATTGGTAAATTCATCATTAAACAAAAACACTTTACTTTTGTAACCGGCATCAGGTTTAAGGGATTCTACATATGATTTCATCCATTTTTTTAGGGTTTGATTGCCCAGCAAAGGCATGCTTCGTTGGGGAGCAAAGCCAATTGTTCTTAACAAAATGGATGACAGGGTACGATTTCCCATAAAAAAATTATAAAGGCCAGGCCAGAGGGATGCCAATTTATTAATTTCGGTAATATATGCAATAAGCCTCGAACGCAAAGGAATTCCATGTGCATCGTAATAATGCTGTAAAAATTCGGCTTTAAGTTTTGTTACATCTACATTCGAAGGACATTCCGATTTACAGGCTTTACACGACAGGCACAAGTCCATCACCTCTTTAATTTCGGGATGGTCGAATGGGTTTTTTTTTGGCGAATGAGTTAAAAATTCACGTAAAATATTGGCACGGGCGCGGGTAACATCTGTTTCATTGCGTGTAGCCATATAACTTGGACACATCGTGCCTCCGGAAAGCTCTGTTTTACGGCAATCGCCGCTTCCGTTACATTTTTCGGTTGCTCGCACAATACCCCCAACATCGGAAAAATCAAAAATGGTTTTAGTTTCAGGTTCTTTCCTGTCGGGCTGGTAACGTAAATCTGAAATCATGGAAGGAACATTTACAATTTTTCCCGGATTGAAAATATGATTGGGGTCCCAGACTAATTTTAACTCCTGCAAAAGTGCATAATTTTTTTCACCAATAATGATGGGAATAAATTCGCCACGGACTCTGCCATCGCCATGCTCACCACTCAAAGAACCTTTATATTTTTTTACAAGATGTGCTATTTCCATCCCAATAATACGGAACATGTCCACATCTTTAGCATCTTTTAAATTTAATACCGGGCGCAGATGTAATTCTCCCGAACCAATATGGGCATAATATACACATTCGAGGTTATATTTATCCAGAATTTTCTGAAAATCAGCCATGTAATCGGGTAAAACTTCTACATTTACAGCGGTATCTTCTATCACCGATACCGGCCGTGCATCACCCTCCATATTGGATAAAACACCTAACCCTGCTTTTCGCAAAGCCCATACTTTTGGGGTATTTTCATTGGTGATGATGGGATAATGATAACCTAAACCTGACTCTTTCAAGCTTTTTATCAGTCTGTAACAACTTTCCTCGACTTCTTTGGATGTATGCCGGGCAAATTCAATAATTAAAATGGCAGCAGGTTCTCCTTGCACAAAAAAGCGGTTTTTTTGTTGCTCATGATTATTTTTGGTAAGGTTAAGAATGGTTTTATCCATCATCTCTACCGCTCCGGGATGATGTTTTAAAGCTACCAAATTGGCTTTAAAAGCTTCTTCTTTGGTTTTAAAATGCGCAGCAACCAGGGCAATTTCTTTGGGAGGAATATCTACCAAATTAAGCTTTATTTCCGTTATAAAACCCAACGTTCCTTCTGAGCCGCAAATTAAATTGGAAAGATTAAAAGGTGTGTCTGAGTCGGAAAAAATTTCCGATTCAAGCAATACATCAACAGCATAGCCCGTATTGCGCCGGTATATCGATGCATCCGGATATTCATTACGTATCTCTTCCTGAACTTCCGGTTTTGATAACTGCTTGTATATGTATTGATAAATTTTATTTTCTAAGGATTCGCCTTTTAGTTTTTTTTCAAATTCAGGCTTACTCAATGGTTTAAATTCTACTTCATTACCATCGCTTAAGATTACTTTTGTTGACAAGGTATGGTGCCGTGTTGTGCCATAAATGATTGAATGCGAACCACATGCGTTATTTCCTACCATGCCACCTATCATACATCGGTTTGAGGTGGACGTTTCGGGACCAAAAAACAAACCATAAGGCCTCAGAAACATATTTAGTTCATCTAATATAACTCCGGGCTGAACCCGAACCCAACGCTCTTCGGTGTTAAGTTCAATAATTTGGGTGAAATATTTAGAGATATCTACGACAATTCCGTTGCCAACCACCTGTCCGGCCAGAGAAGTTCCTGCAGTTCGTGGGATGATGGACGTTTTATGTTGGTTGGCAAATTTTACCAGTTTAATCAAATCTGATTTATCCTTTGGACGGGCTACAGCCAAAGGTATTTCTCGGTATGCCGATGCATCGGTGGCATATAATAATCGGTTTTTTAAATCGGTATATAAATCGCCATTTAGTTGTCTGGCAAAGGATTTTAATTGTTTATGCATGTTAATCAATTCAAATTTTGCACAAAAATACGAACATTAAATGAAAGCGATGGGCTTCTGTTTAAATTTTTCAAAAGCTAAGAAACCTTTTAAGATTTAACCTTATTATTTATGACATTCATGAATAATGCTGCTGAAGTATGAAAACCAAAGATTTACTTTAGTTATATCTTTGGTTTTACACCGTCAGGGTAAACCTTAACTATTCGTAAATATTAAAAAATATCATATTTATGAATACGTCAGGCAAAACTTCTTTGTGAAAAATAGAATTTAATGTATTTTTGATTCATCATAAATAAATAAAAGATATGAGCGTTTTAGTTAATAAAGATTCAAAAGTAATTATACAGGGCTTTACTGGTAGTGAAGGTACTTTTCATGCCCAACAAATGATAGACTATGGAACCAATGTTGTCGGAGGGGTTACTCCGGGTAAGGGAGGACAAAAACACCTGGATAAACCTGTTTTTAATACGGTAGAAGATGCGGTTCAAAAAACTGGAGCTGATGTTTCTGTGATATTCGTACCACCTGCCTTTGCTGCGGATGCTATTATGGAAGCCGCCGATGCAGGGATAAAGGTAATTGTTACCATTACCGAAGGAATTCCTACTTCGGATATGGTAAAAGTTAAAGAATTTTTAAAAGATAAAGATTGCCGGATGATTGGGCCAAACTGCCCGGGTATAATCACACCCGAAGAAGCAAAAGTGGGTATTATGCCGGGTTTTATTCATAAAAAAGGTACCATTGGAATTATTTCACGTTCAGGAACTTTAACCTATGAGGCTGTGGATCAGGTTACAAAAATCGGGTTGGGACAATCCATCTGTATTGGAATTGGTGGTGACCCAATTATCGGTACAACCACTTTAGATGCAGTAAAATTATTAATGAACGATCCCGAAACCGAAGGAATAATTCTTATTGGCGAAATTGGTGGAAACATGGAAGCCGAAGCAGCTGAATGGATTAAAGAAAACGGAACGAAACCTGTAGTGGGCTTTATTGCCGGCAAAACCGCACCTAAAGGACGTAGAATGGGACATGCCGGAGCTATTATTGGCGGTAAAGGAGATACTGCGGTTGCTAAAATGAAAATTATGCAAAAATGTGGAATACATGTAGTGGAATCGCCTGCCGAAATTGGGAAAAAAATGTATGATGCATTAAAAAAATAACTGAATCTTTTTTGTTAAATTTGTAGAGGATTGTAGCTTTCTATGAATCCGCTTTTTATTTTAAATAATAATGCTACCTAATATTGCATGACGTTTGTTTTTTTATTATGCTTGTTAATAAATTAATAGATAATGATTAGAAACTGGGAAGATAAAGTAGTTGTAATAGCCGAGGATGAACAAATTAATTTTTTATTCTTAAAAGCTGTATTAAAACCAACCAAAGCCAAAGTAATTTGGACGAAAACAGGCCGTGAGACAATTGATATATGTCTTTCTGACAAGGTTGATATGGTGCTTATGGATATTAAAATGCCGGATATTAATGGGTTAGATGCTACGATAGAAATTAAAAAGAAATATCCCGATTTGCCGATTATTGCACAAACAGCTTATGCTATGGAAGAAGATGAAATAGCAAGCCAGGAAGCCGGTTGTGACGACTATATTTCTAAACCTATTCGGCCGGATAACCTGCTTATCATAATGTCGAAGTTTTTTGACGATTAAAAAGCTACAGAAAAACCAATTTTAAATTGTGGATACTCATAGGGATTGTCTTCTGTTTTTTGCAGGTTCCATAACAGAATAATCCATGATTTTGCTTTTTTTCCTATATGTTGTACATAACCTCCTCCTAATAAATAGTTATGAAGCCAGTAACGATCTTTGTTGGAATCAGGAGCATCAAAATGGATATAATTAAATTTTGTATTCAATAATTCATACTCTGCATGTATAATAATTCCTGACTGTGTTTTTAGTGGTAAAATTTTCCGAAAATCTTTTACTACGGCGAATTGTAAAAAAACACTGCCCCCATAGGTGTGAGCCTCAAAATTACCGGTACTACTAATACTTGGATCAAAATTCCTTTTATCATTATAATATTGATATTTACCACTAATACCAAGAGCTATACGTTCTGTTAGCTGATTACCAAATAGTACATTAATGTCAACCAAATCAAGATTTCCAAAAGCTAATAATAAATTGCCTCCCCAAAAAAAGTAAGGTTCTTTTATTTCTTCTTTTTCAGTATTTTTAGTGATTTTTTCATCATTTTTTTGCTGTCCAAAGGCTGAAAATGAAAAAAAGAGGATGGAAGATATGATGATTATAGAAATTTTTCTCATGCGTTTATTTTATTTTGCTTACAAATTTATAAAATGATTAAAAATAGTTAATTTTCAAGGATAAAAATATAAAAAAGAAATCAAATGAATATTGTAATTACCGGAGCAAGTAAAGGGATTGGTTTTGAGGTAGCAAAACTGTTTGCTGCTCAAGGAAATAATACTGTAGTAGCCATTGCCCGAAGCAAAAATTTGCTTAAAGAATTAAAAAATGCCTGCATTCGTGAAAATCTAAAAACAAAAATTCACCCGGTGGTTTTTGATATTGAAAATCCCGGACAAGTAAAAGAATCGATAAAAAATGAGGTGATGAAATATATCGATTCAGTAGATATATTGATTAATAATGCAGGAATCCTGGTGAATAAATCCTTTCACGAAATATCTGCCGAAGAAATGATAAAATCTTTTTATATCAACACCATTAGCCCTGCAATAATCATTCAGGAACTATTGCCTTTATTAAAAAAAGGGCAGGTTAAACATGTTGTCAATATATCGAGTATGGGCGGTTTTCAAGGAAGTGTAAAATTTCCCGGATTATCCATATATAGTGCAAGCAAAGCTGCTATAGCCAATTTATCTGAATGTTTAGCCGAGGAGTATAAAGAAGAACAAATAGCCTTTAATAGCCTGGCTTTGGGAGCTGTAAATACCGAAATGCTTAAATCTGCTTTTCCCGGTATGAATGCACCCCTGGAACCGAAAGAAATGGCTTCGTTTATATACGATTTTGCTATAAATGGGAAAAAATATTTTAACGGAAAAGTTATCCCGGTGAGTAGTTCAACACCTTAAATTTTTATTTTTTAAAAAAGTTTGTTTACTTTATCCTTAAATTAAAACCTTGAAAATTAATCCTTATGACAAAAGAAAAGATTGAAAAACTATTTTTTCAACATAAAACGAAAGATCAGCTTATCGAAGAAACTTTAACCAGTTTAAGTGCCTTAATTGGCAATGCTCTTGCCGGAGATGATGTGAATAAAATTAAACCACTTTTGCCGCCAAAATTACAACCTGAAGATATTGGTGTGAAATTAAAAACCGTATGTATTCATATAGAGAATAATGAACATCAAACACCTTGTGCCGAAGTGTGTATTGATTTAATTATTGAACGAACAGAGCAGGAGTTAGGTACTTATTCTTTATATTATAACGAACAAGGGGAACAAATAGATGAAGTTTTAAATTTATATTAAAAGAGGTTGTTCAAAAAGTGTATATTCCAATATACACTTCGACATACCGATAATTATCGGGACAGTGAGATATATTGGATGTTAACTTATTGTCATATTGAGCCTGTCGAACTTCTCTCATGCGAAGCATAAATATGAATAATTAAAACACTTTTTGGACAACTTCTTCGTTTAACGAGCATGTTTAAATGCCAATTCTAATTTCTCTGACAAACGTTTAAAAACTTCTTCTTCAGTTCCGACACCATCAATCTGGTAAATACTTTTTTGTTTGGCGTAATAATTCAGAACCGGTTTGGTTTGATTTTCAAAACTTTCAAGCCTCCTAACAATGACATCAATATTCATATCATAATATCTCTTTTTGTCGGTTTTACTACGGACCGTTAATCGTTTAATGGATTCCAGCGTAGGAACATTCATGTTAAAAATGCAAGAAACCGAAGAATTAAGCCTACGTAATAAACCGTCTAAGATATAAGCCTGTACAATTGTTCTAGGGAAACCTTTAAAAAAGAATCCATTGGCTTCAGGATGCGATTTAATTTGTTTTTCAATAAGTTTTATCGCAAATTCATCCGGGACAATATCTCCTTTCTCCATGTATTCTTTAGCTGCAAGGCCCATTTGTGTCCCTTTTTCAATTTCGCGCCGAAGTAAAGATCCGGTAGAAATATACACCAAATTATATTTATCAGCCAGCAATTTTCCCTGCGTTCCCTTTCCTGAGCCGGGAGGCCCATATAATACAACATTTAGCCAGGTTTTGGTTAAGGTATGTTCTACTACATTAGTAATTCTTCCAAAAATTTCATCTACAGATCCAACACCGTCTACCGCATAATAAATTCCTTTATCTTTATAAAATTCAGCAACCGGAACAGTCTTGTTCTTATATTCTTCCAACCTGTTTTTAATCACATCTACCGTATCATCAGCCCTGTTTTCTTTTTTTGCTCTTTCGAGCATTCTTTGCATTAAAATATCCTGCGGAACCTCAAGGCTTATCATGCAATTTAGGGTAGTATTCATTTTTATTAATAGTCCTTCTAAAATATATGCCTGTACTACCGTTCGTGGAAATCCATCGAAAAGGAAACCATTTGCTTCGGTATTTGTTTTAATTTTTTTCTCGATAATCTGTACTATGATTTCGTCGGAAACAAGTTCCCCCTTTTCAATTACATTTTTGGCTTTAAGGCCTAAATCTGAACCTTCAGTAATTTCTTCTCTTAAGATATCACCGGTTGAAATATACGCCAGATTATATTTTTCGATAAGTTTTCGGGACTGGGTTCCTTTTCCTGCTCCTGGTGGGCCAAATAGTGCGATATTAAACATTTATAAAATTTTATAGGTTAGTAATTCAATGCTATTCAAAAATAATAAAAAGCATTTTAATCTCCATACTTTCTTTATAGCTAATTCAATAAAAAACACTTTAGCATAATACTAAAACGTTATTTTATATTTTTTTAAGTTGATTAAAAAGCTGTTGAGTATACAAATACATAAAAATAATTGCCACTTCCAGATACCAGGTTTAAATTTCAATTATCATTAAATACATTTTTACTTAAGCATTTGTATCAATGAACAAATAAGCAGTTCTTCAAATCGAATATTTTTAGAATTTGTATTTATCTTAAATCTTTGTATCTTAGAGCATCCTTTTGTTTTCAAAGAATAAACCTAAACAATTCAATCAAAGATGAATAAAAAACTATTAACCTTAATTATTGTTATTGGCATCCTCTTTTTAGCCATTTTTGGAAGTTGGTTATTTTGGTATATTAAACCCAATAAGCCTCTTAATATTTATATTTTGGACAAAACTGTGCCTACAAGCGCAAGAACAGAGCATAAATCGTTGGTATGGGTATTAAACCATAATAAATTTACCAAGCCTGATGGTGCATTATATGATGTAAATAAAGATTACTATGGTTTTTTCCCGATTAATACCAAATCTCAGAAATTTGATTTTAAGAGTCTGCGTATACATAAAGTACAGGATGCTGCTTTAGATTACGATGCGCTTTATTATGCAGATACATATGGTGTTTATTATAATGAATGGTATAAAAATAAAGCGAATGATACGGATATTAGCCAAAAAGTTTATGGTGGATTAAATCAGAATGATTATCTTCTGTTAAAGGAAATGAAAGAGTTTAATAAACTTATTATAACAGAGTTTAATTTATATAATGCTCCTACCAGCGGATTAATACGCGAAAAAGTAGAAGATATGTTTGGTATTAACTGGAGTGGGTGGACCGGTAAATATTTTTCGAGTTTAGACACTTCCGCTACAAGTTATTTCCCTGAATGGATTGTTAAATTGTATAAAGAACAAAATAATAATCAATGGCCATTTAAGAATGCAGGGATTGTATTAGTGCATAAATTTGGCACTATTGCGGTATTAGAGTATGGGACACACCTTAACGAAGAAATTCCTTTTATTATCTCAAAACAGGAAACAGTTGAAGATTATGGTGTTCCGGAAAAAGTTTATTATCCTAACTGGTTCGACATTACTTTTACTGGCGAACGCAATGATATTTTAGCTAGTTTTAATTTATCGGTAAATGCCCAGGGCGACTCCCTCTTAAAAAGTTATAATTTACGTCCGGTATTTCCAGCCATAATTAAACATAATGGAAACTACCGCTTTTATTATTTTGGAGGTAATTTTGCTGCTAATGCTGTAAATAATAACACAGCCTATTTTGAAGGTTATCTTGATTTGATGGCATTATTAACAAGAAATAATTATAAAAGCACAAAAAAATTCTACAGAAAATTTTATTACCCGTTAATGACAAAAATTTTTGATGATTATTACGAATCTCTTGAAATAAATGAGACAAAATGAAAACATCCACTTCTTATCAATTAATGTTCCTAATGATTGGAGTTATGATTCTTTTATTACTTCTTTCTTCGTGTGCCAATAAAGAAGCTGTGGATGCTTGTTTAGAAGGCCATACTTATGGTTTTTGGGGTGGTTTATTACACGGAATCATCGCCCCTTTTGATTTGATTGCGATGTTATTTCGAGATGATGTTACGGTTTATGCTCAAAATAACAATGGCGCCTGGTATGCATTTGGATTTTTATTAGGTAGTGGAGGATGGGGTATCCTTGGTGGTAAAAGTGCAGCTAGTAGTAAGCGAAAAAGGACTTATTAAAAAACAAATTTATTTTAAAATTGTAATTGTAGTAAAGCAGTATTTTAGCTTTGCAACACACATTTATTATCTTTGAAATAAAATTAAAAATATTAACATGATGCAGAATAGTCTTAAGATTTCCTGTGTACAGACTAACCTAATTTGGGAAAATACTGAACAAAATTTAAAACAGTTCGAAAAATATTTTACTCAACTACCCAAATCTTCTGAACTGGTTATATTACCCGAAATGTTTAGCACAGGTTTTTCCATGAAAACAGAAAAATTGGCAGAAAAAATAAATGGCAGGTCTTTTGTATGGTTAAAAGAGCAAGCAACTAAAATTAATAAAGTTATTATTGGTAGTTTAATTATAGCCGATAATAATGATTATTATAACCGGCTTTTTGTTATGTTTCCGGATGGCAATTATGAATATTATGATAAAAGGCACTTGTTTAGGATGGGAAATGAGCATAAACATTACAGTGCCGGAAAAGAAAGATTGGTTTTCAACTATAAAAACTGGCGTATTTGCCCGCTTACCTGTTATGATTTAAGATTTCCGGTTTGGAGCCGAAACCAAAACGAGTATGATATGTTAATATATATAGCTAACTGGCCGGAAAGCAGGAGAGAAGTTTGGAAAAAATTGCTACTGGCTAGGGCTATTGAAAATCAAGTTTATGTGGCAGGTGTAAACCGTGTTGGAGAAGATGGCGAAGGATTAAGCTATGCTGGAGATACTATGATTATTAATCCACGAGGTGAAATAATAGTTGAAACAAAAGAACATACCCAGCAAATAATTCATGCCGATTTATCGTTAGATAAATTGAATAAGTTTAGGAATAAATTTCCAGTGGCCCTTGATGCCGATGAATTTAAAATATTGTAAAATAAGATGTTACTGAAAACAAATTTCGATAAAAAAACAGAAGGAAAGATAACAGAGAAAGAACGTAAAATAATTATTGAAAAATATCGCGAATTACTCAAAGCATCTGAAATATTTTCACAAAAGAAAGAACAGGAACTTACTCGTAAAGCATTTGATATAGCCTTAGAGGTTCATGAAAATAAAAGATTACCTTCAGGTGAACCATTTATTATAGAATTGCTCGATATAGCTATTATTATTGTAGAACAAATAGGGCTTGGTACACGCTCGGTAATTGCGTCACTCTTATATCATGCTGTTATTGATGAAAAAATTACTTTAGTTGAAGTAGAAAAACAATTTGATAAAAAAATCAAGCTCATCGTTGATGGATTAATTAAACTAGCCGATGTTGACTCAAAAGCAGCGACCAACCAGTCGGAGAACTTCCGTAAGCTTCTTTTGACGATGGTGGATGACGTGCGGGTTATTTTAATTAAACTGGCTATCTTGTTAGAACATATGCGGGGGTTAAATTATATGCCCGAAGATTACCAGGTAAAAATTTCGATGGAAACTTTTTCTTTGTATGCTCCACTAGCTCATCGTTTAGGATTGTACAACATTAAATCGGAGCTGGAAAATCTGGCCATGAAATACACGGAAAATGAACGCTACAAAGAAATTATTAAAAAATTAAAAAATACAACCGCTAAAAGAAACCGTTTTATTAAAAAATTTATTGCCCCCATTGAAAAAGAGCTTGCAAATCAAGGATTTCAATTTGAGATTAAAGGACGCCCTAAATCGGTTTATTCAATCTGGCAAAAAATGAAAAAACAGGGAGTTGAATTCGAAGAGGTTTATGATATTTTTGCTATTCGAATAATTCTCGACTCAAAGCCATCAAAGGAAAAAGCCGATTGTTGGCGTGTATATTCGATTGTTACCGATTTTTATCAACCCAATCCTAAACGTTTACGCGACTGGATTAGTGTTCCAAAATCAAACGGTTACGAATCATTGCACACAACTGTGATAGGGCCCGATAAAAAGTGGGTAGAAGTACAAATACGAACCAGTAGGATGGATGAAATTGCCGAAAAAGGATATGCTGCCCACTGGAAATATAAAGGCGTAAAATCCGAACGTGGAATTGATGGATGGATGGAGAAAATCCGCGAAGTGCTGGATAGCCCAAATCTTGATACTGCTGATGTAATTGATGATATTAAACTGGATTTATATAATAAAGAAGTATTTGTATTTACTCCTAACGGAGATTTAAAAACACTTAAATCCGGGGCAACCGTCTTGGATTTTGCTTACGATATTCATTCTGATATTGGAAATCAATGTGTTGGAGCAAAAATTAATAACAAAAATGTTACCATTAAACAGGTGCTTACCAATGGTGACCAGATTGAAGTTATTACATCCAAAACGCAAAAACCTAAAAACGACTGGTTAAATTTTGTCGTTACATCTAAAGCTAAAACCAAGATCAAATCTACCCTTCGTGAAGAACTGTTTAAAGAAGCCGAAGTAGGAAAAGAATTATTAAAAAGAAGATTAAAAAACTGGAAAATTAAATTTGAAGACCAGTTAATCCATAAATTATTAAAACATTACAAGCTAAAAGTACCGGTTGACCTTTATTATCTTATTGCCACCGGAAAAATTGACATTGCGGAAATAAAAACCATTGTATCAAAAATTCAAAATCAGGAAGATTCGGATAAACAAATTCAAGCAGAAGAAAAAAAGACTATTGTTGAAGAGGAAAAATCAACAGATACACAAGGCGATTATCTTATTATTGATGATAAAATAGAAAATGTAGATTATAAACTGGCAAAATGTTGTAATCCTATTTATGGTGACCCCATTTTTGGTTTTGTAACCGTAAGCGAGGGAATAAAAATTCACCGAACCAATTGTCCTAATGCCCGGCAATTGCTCGAAAAGTATAATTACCGTGTAATTATAGCCCAATGGAATAAATCATCTGCACAGAAATCATTCCAAACAATTATTAAGGTTTCCGGAATTGATGATGTGGGAATTGTTAATAAAATTTCGAATATTATCTCTAAAGACTTGAATATCCGTATGCGTTCTATTAATATTGACTCTAACGACGGTATGTTTGAGGGACAGATAAGACTTTATGTGGAAAGCACCAAACATCTCGACATGCTTATTCGTAAATTAAAAAAAGAAAAAGAAATACTGAAAGTAACTCGTTTAGAAACGTTGGAACTGAATCAATAAATTTTTAAATTTGTAAAAGAACAAAATCGTTTAATCGTTCGTTTAACGATATATTAAACCTACTTAATTATGCGTAAAGTTATTATTCTTTGCTGTTTGATTTTGATGGCACATTTGCTTAAAGCCCAAATATGGCCTTTAATGCCCAAATATTATCAACTAATGGACTCATCTGTTTTGGCACGAAATCAGCAAAACAATAACCAGGAGCATAATTCTTTAATGAAAATGCATGATGAAAAAATATCTTATGCTGTTACTTTAGGAACAGGATTTAGTAGTTTTTCAAACAATATGTCCATGGCATCCTCATATATTGCACCATCCATAAATTACCAGGTAAATGATAAATTGTTTGTATCGGTTAATGGCATTATCATGCAAAATAATTTTAATGGATTTGAAAATAATTTTCTCCCAGCAGAGGGTTTCTCCATAAATCCTAATGCATCTAATTACGGAATCAATAGCCGGGCTTTTTACCAATTCAATGACAAGCTAAATATCTATGGTGATGCTACTTATTTCGAAAACCAGTCGCCTTTATTTAATAACACTACCTCTAATATTTATAATTCGGATTATAAATCTGTTTCTATAGGATTAGGTTATAAAGTTACGGATAACTTGCACATTAATTTTCAATACCGTTATTCAGATGGCTTAAATCCAATGTATGACAGTTTTTCTCCTTTTTATAGTCCCGGATACAATCCTTACCATTCACGATATAATATCTGGGATTATTAAAATTAAACCGTCAACTTGTGATAAAAAAAATTTCCTTTGTCGTTTTATTTTTTATTCTTTCTATTAGTAGCCATGCTCAAAACCTTGTAAAACAATTTTCTGTTTTTAAATCGGGCGAACGAATAACCTATTCTGCTGTCTATAATTGGGGATTTATTTGGTTAAATGCCGGATATGTTGAATTTAAAGTTAATAAAACAAAGTATAATGGACAGGAGGTGTATCATTTTAACAGCTATGGTACAAGTATTCCTTCGTATGACTGGCTTTTTAAAGTGCGCGATTACTTTCAGTCTTATGCAAAAACAGATAACCTGTCCCCACTTTATTTCGACAGAAACACCTTCGAAGGCGGATATAGTGTTCATAATCGTTTTATTTTTGATTATCGAGACAGTTTAATTTACACCCAAACCGAAAATTCCAACAAACCTTATGCTGAGGATACATTAAAGATGCCTCAAAATATTTATGATGTGATTTCTGGTGTGTATCATATCCGAAATATTGATTTTGACCGCTATCAGATGAACGATACCATTCCAGTTCGTATGATCATTGATAATGAAATTTTCGATTTGTATGTGCGTTTTCTGGGACGTGAAATCATTAAATTACATAACAAACAAAAATTTAAGACCATCAAATTTTCAGCTTTATTAGTTGAAGGTACGATTTTTAAAGGAGGTGAAGACCTGCTTGTTTGGGTTACCGATGATATGAACCGGATACCGATTTTAGTAGAAGCTAAAATTTTAATTGGTTCAGTAAAAGCAACTTTACTTTCAACGGAAAATTTAAAATTCCCTTTAGATTCCGAAATTATTGACGAATAATCTGTTATTTATCATTTTTTAATCATTGATTTTTGTTATAATTTTATATCCTATTATTCATTGACAAAAAATTCATTTTTATGCATAACACAGTAAAAGTTACCGATAAAGTTTATTGGATAGGTGCGAACGATCGCCGTACATCCCTTTTTGAGAATATGTGGCCTTTGCCTTATGGCATATCCTATAATTCTTATCTTATTGTTGATGATAAGATTGCCTTGATAGATACGCTTGAGCAAGGCTCATCTGATGATTACCTGGAAAAAATTGAAGAACGAATAGGAAAAGATCGTTCTATCGATTACTTAATTATCAATCATATGGAACCCGACCATTCAGGAGCAATTAAATCTATTGTTGAACGTTATCCTGAGATTAAAATTGTTGGCAATTTAAAAACTTTTAAAATTGTAGAATCATATTATGGATATCAAGATAAATGGTTACAGATAGAAGATGGTAGTCAAATTGATTTAGGCCATCATAAGCTAAAATTTGTGATGACACCTTGGGTACACTGGCCCGAAACGATGATGACTTATGACGAAACGGATAAAATGCTATTTTCCGGCGATGCTTTCGCAAGCTTTGGCGCTTTAGATGGTGGTATTTTCGATGATGAGATTGAGTTTGAAGATTACTACGAAGAAGAAATGCGTCGATATTATTCTAACATTGTTGGACAATATAGTAATATGGTTCAAAAAGCTTTTAAAAAACTTGATGGTATTGAAATAAAATATATTTGCGCTGCACATGGGCCTGTTTGGCGTACAGATGTTAAAAAAGTGATATCATTATATGATAAATGGAGTACATATGAATCGGAAAAGGGAGTAGTAATCATTTACGGCTCAATGTACGGTAATACAGCTAAATTAGCCGATTTTATTGCACGAAAACTGGCGGAAAACGGAATTAAAAAAATTCGTGTATATGATGCGTCAAAAACTCATTTATCTTTCTTAATCAACGAAATTTGGAGATACAAAGGGGTAATTCTAGGAAGTTGCGCTTACAATGCCGGTATGCTGCCTCCAATGGAGCAATTAACTCGCGCTCTCGAGCATATGGGGGTAAAGAATCACCTGCTGGGTATATTCGGCTCATACAGCTGGAATGGAGGTGGTGTTAAATCATTGCATAAATTTTACGAAAAAATTCAATGGGAATTGGTTGTAGATCCTGTAGATACTAAGGGAATCCCAGGAAACGAAGAGTTTGAACGTTGTACCTCCATTGCCAAAGCAATGGCCGAAAAGTTAAAAAATAACTAATCGTAATTCAAATTTTTTTTGTTATGGAATTTAATGTAAAACCCGGGATGTCTTTTACCGCCACTCAGGTGGTTGTTTACGAAGATACAGCCGCAAAATATGGTTCCGGACTGGTTGAAGTATATGCCACACCAGCTATGATTGCTTTAATGGAAAATACAGCACTTAAAACAGTTTATTCACATCTACCTGAAGGATATAATACCGTTGGATTTGAAATAAATGTACGGCATTTAAAACCTACACCCATAGGAATGAAAGTTGAATGTACCGCAACGTTAAAAGAGGTTGACAATAAAAAATTAATATTTCATGTGGTAGCTCATGATGAAGAAGGAAAGATTGGTAAAGGAACACATATACGCTATATCATTAATACCAAAAAATTTATAGAAAAATATACATTTAAAAAATAAATTAACGATGAAAAAATTGAAAATTTTCTTTGCCATTGTTTTTATTGCTTTAACAAATGTAAGTACAGCACAAACGTTAATTGAATTGCCAGAACCCGATAAAGCAGGAGGGATGCCCTTGATGCAAGCAATTAACGAGCGGCATTCGTCCCGTAATTTTGTAGATAAAGCATTAACAAAACAACAGTTATCTGAATTGTTGTGGGTTGCATATGGCATTAATCGTCCGGCATCGGAAAAACATACGATTCCTACTTCAAGAAACCGCCAGGATATTGAAGTGTACCTGACAACGAAAGACGGGGTTTTTAAATACCTACCTGAAGACCATGCTTTATTCCAGATATCTAACGAAGATAAACGTAAATTAGCCGGGATGCAGAATTTTGTGAAAGATGCATCCGTGAATTTAATTTATGTTTCCGATTTTGATAAGCTGGGTAACAGCTCTAACGAAGTAAAAACTATGACTGCAGCAACCCATTGCGGGTTTATTGGGCAGAATGTTTATCTCTATTGTGCTTCAGAGGGGTTGATATCTGTATTTCGAGCAATGATAGATAAAGAAAAAGCTGCAGAATTATTGCAACTGGAAGACAATAAACATGTTATTTATAGTCAATCTGTAGGATGTGGCAAATAAAAATTTATAACAAAATAAAGTTAGGATAGCCGTGCCTAAAATTATTTTATGTACGGCTATTCATTTATTAAAAAATACAACCATGCATTATAACTTTGATAAAATAATTAACAGGGATCATACCGCATCGGTAAAATTTGATTTGCGAAAAGAGGTTTTTGGCAAAGAGGATATCCTTCCGATGTGGGTTGCCGATATGGATTTTAAAACGCCTGATTTTATTATTGAGGCCTTAAAAAAAAGATTAGAACATCCCATTTTAGGATATAGTTACCGGCCCGATTCATATTATCGATCTATTATCAACTGGGTAAAACGTCGCCATCAGTGGATAATTAAAAAAGAATGGATTTCATTTAGCCCGGGAATTGTTCCGGCTATTAATATGGCCATTATGGCTTATACTGAACCTGGAGATAAAATCATAGTTCAACCGCCGGTTTATCATCCTTTCTTTTCGGCCATCAAAAATAATAACCGAATTCAGGTCGATAATCCATTAAAATTACAAAATGGTCGATATTTTATTGATTTTAAAGATTTAAAAGCCAAGCTAAAGGATGTAAAAATGATTCTGTTATCCAATCCACATAACCCGGGTGGTTCTGTTTGGACCCAAGAGGAGTTAAAAAAAATTGGCGATTTGTGTGTGGAAAATAATGTTTTAATCATGGCCGATGAAATTCATTCCGACCTGGTTTTTAAACCGGCAAAATATGTACCCATGGCTTCAGTTTCGCCAGAAATCACCCATCAAACCGTAACTTTTATTGCACCATCTAAGACCTTTAACATGGCCGGACTGGCTACATCATCAGTAATAACATCCAATCAATCACTGAAAGAAGAATTTGACCAGATTTTAGATACAATCCATATAGGGATGGGTAATATTTTTGGCACCGTAGCTTCTGAAGCAGCATATAAGCATGGAGATAAATGGGTAGATGAGTTGCTTGAATATCTTTCGCAAAATATGGATTATGTAGAACAATTTTTTTCTGAAAAAATACCGCAAATAAATGTTATCCGCCCCGAAGGGACCTATTTAATGTGGCTCGATTGTTCTGATTTAAATCTTAATAATAAAGATTTGAAAGATTTTATGATTCAGGATGCAGGCTTAGGATTTAATGATGGAAGAATGTTCGGAACAGGAGGAGACCAGTTCATGCGGATGAATGTGGCTTGTCCTAAAATTACTATTGAACAGGCATTGATAAAATTAAAAGAAGCAATACTTTCCCTTTAAATCTTTATCAATAACCCTTTTGGATCAATTTTTGTTGAATAACTAATCAATTATTAACCTTAAGTTCACATCTGTCCTAAATAATAAAAAAAGATAGCCAATTTAGAGCTCTTGTTTAAAGAGCCCTTATTTTTGTAGTACTAACCAACTAAAATATAAATTGGCTATGAAAACAAATTTAACACTCTTTG
>JAYEKP010000152.1:0-11613 GCA_034661075.1 Bacteroidota bacterium | reverse complement strand
AAATTTTAAAAAACATAACCAACACCCCATTCAATATAACTAGCAATAGCCCAATGTGATTTTAATGTTAAATTGGCTATATATTTTTCAGCAAATCGATAACGTAATCCTATACGACTATATATGGGAGCATCTTCTTCAACAGGAGCATAAACATATCCACCCAGATTTATCGTCAATGCCAAATCTCCCATTACCATTTCGTGGCCAACATGTAATCCCACTTGATATAAATCAATATTTGCCATATTTAATTTTTGTTTATTATGGGAGTATTCTTTTTTTGTTTCATCATAAAACAAGTCCGTCCCCAATCCCCATCGTCTTTTCAACGAATAATTATGGTAGTAATCTAACATTAAGGATGAAGCATAAAAAGAGCCTGGATCATATCTCGATTTTGTTTTAATGCCTCCGGCATAAATAATCGTATATTCATTTTTGTTTTCCATTTCAGGTAATTCAAGTTGGTATTTTTTCGTTGGGGTATTAAAATGATATAATAATCCAATAGAACCAGAAATTATATTTAATCCTTTGTTGGGAGATTTAACTTTCCCATTTGACAAGTGAGTAAATCTTAAATTATTATTTAAACTCAACTTATCTGTAATTGGAATTTGTGATTGTAAACTTAAATCCACATAAATATTTACATGAGAACCAATCGCTAAATTTTGTGGTTTATCTTCAATATCAAAACATTGGGTAAGGTATGAAGCGCCAAATCCAATTTGCCAGTTTAAATTTGCCTTATCCCAACTGCCCAATAAAGGAACTTTTACGTATGAGTAAAGGGCATTTGCATATCCATAAATTTTATTATTTCCTAAATTTGACCGATAAAAACCGATTCCGTAGTGAGGATATCTAAACAGCTGGTGCCAGTATTTCTCCCCATGAGTTGTTTTATTTAATTTTAGATCCATCGTTTGGATATGATCTTCAATAAAATATTCTATCATTTTATGGTGTGGCGTAACAAAACCATAACCATAGTCTATTTCAACTCCTAATCCGGAATTTTTAAAGTCCGATTTCTGTGCCAAACACGAAAAAGTAAAAATATGTAAAATGAATAAAAAAATATATCGTTTAATAAGCATTTAGCCGAATTTAAGAGTTGAACTACAAAAGTAGCAATTGATAAATTTAATTCGTATGATTTTGAATAAAAGATTTTAAAACTAAATTTGTGTTCAAATAAATATTTTGATAATGTTTACACTTTTAAAAAAAGAAGTTAATAATTTTTTCAGTTCTATTACAGGATATATTGTAATTATTGTTTTTCTCGTTGTAAACAGTTTATTTATATGGGTATTTCCAGGGAATAACAATATACTCGATGGAGGATATGCTACGTTAGATTCCTTGTTTGCTATTGCTCCGTGGATATTTTTATTTTTAGTTCCGGCCGTTACTATGCGTATGTTTGCCGATGAAAAACGTTTAGGAACTATTGAGTTGCTCTTAACCCGTCCGTTATCTGATTTTCAGATTATATTTGCAAAATATTTGGCTGCTCTGATTTTAGTGCTTTTTTCATTATTGCCCACATTAATCTATTTTTATTCCGTTTATCAATTGGGAAATCCGGTTGGAAATATAGATACAGGTGGAACCTGGGGGTCTTATATCGGATTGTTTTTTTTAGCTGCCATTTATGTAGCCATTGGTATTTTGTCTTCTTCATTTACAGACAACCAAATTGTAGCATTTATTATCGGAATGTTGCTGTGTTTTATAGCCTATATTGGATTTGACTTTATAAGCGAATTAAGCTTTTTTAAATCGTTTGAAGCATTAATTATCAATCTGGGCATTAATGAGCATTATAAATCAATGAGCCGTGGGGTGATTGATAGTCGTGATATTATTTATTTTGTTAGTGTAATTGCTTTCTTCCTTTTAATTACAAAAACCATTTTACAAAGTAGAAAGTGGTAACTTTTTAAAAAGTATATGTAATGAAAAATCAAAAAAAACAAAATATCATACAATTAATTCTTGCACTGGCCATTATTTTGCTTATTAATTATATTTCATCCCAAACTTTTTTCCGCTTAGATTTGACTGCCGACAAAAGATATACTTTGTCTGATGTCACGCATGAGTTACTCGATTCATTAGATAACACGGTTTATATCGAAGTTTATTTAGATGGAGATATGCCCTTTGGTTTTCAACGAATGCAAAAATCAGTTAAAGAGTTGTTGGATGAATTTAGAGTTATTGCAGGAAAAAATATTCAGTATTCTTTTATAAATCCATCGGCCTCTAACGACCAATCAAAAAGAGATGCAATTTATCAGGATCTTTATGAAAGAGGATTAGATCCAACCAATGTAAAAGACAGAGACCGTGAAGGAGGGATGGCTGAAAAAATTCTTTTCCCCGGAGCTATAATAATCTACGGTGATAAAGAAACTCCGGTTAATTTTTTGAAAAATAATCCCGCTTTTTCTGCTGAAGTAAATTTAAATAATTCGATTCAAGATATTGAATATGAGCTTGTTGATGCTATACGAAAAATAACATCTACAACGCGTAAAAAAATTGCGTTTATCGAAGGTCAAAATGAATTAGATGAATTTGAAACCGGAGACATAACTAAAGAACTTGCAGAATATTATGCAATCGATAGAGTAACCATTAAGGATTATTTAAATATTCTTGATCCATATGATGCCATTATAATAGCTGGGCCTAAAGATAAGTATACTGAAAAAAGTAAGTTTATTATTGACCAGTATATTATGAATGGAGGAAAAGTACTTTGGTTTATTGATGCGGTAACCGTAAATATGGATAGTTTATCCACTGGCAGCTCTACTTTTGCATTGATGAATGATGTTAATCTTAACGATATGCTTTTTAAATATGGCGTACGTATTAATCCTAATGTTATTCAAGATGTTCAATGTGCACTAATCCCTGTTAATACAGCTGTAAATAGTCGTCAACCTAAATTTGTCCCAGCTCCCTGGTTGTATTATCCATTACTTATTTCACCAAATAATCATCCTGTTATAAAAAGTTTAAATATGATCAAGGCCGAATTTCCTAGTGTTATTGATACGGTAGGAGATGGGAATGATATGATAAAGAAAGTCCTTTTATCTTCATCGGATAATGCCAGGATTTTAAATGCGCCATTACTCATTAATTTGGCACAGGTGCGTGAGCAGATTAATCCGGCAGCATTTACAAAATCGAATTTACCCATTGCTGTATTACTCGAAGGAACTTTTGAATCGGTTTTTAAAAACCGATATTTGAAAAATATTATTGGAATGGATGATTTCTCATTTAAAGAAACCAGTGAACCTACCGAGATGATTGTCGTTTCGGATGCTGATATTATCCGCAATGAGGTTCGTAAACGTGCAGACGGCATTTTTATTTCACCTTTAGGTTACGACAGGTATACAAAGCAAACATACGGGAACAAAGAGTTTGTAATGAATGCAGTACATTATCTGGTAGATCAAAAAGGATTACTTGAATTACGGTCGCGTGAAATTAAGCTTCGCATTTTAAATAAAGCAAAAATTATTGAAGAAAGAGTGAAGTGGCAAATTATTAATACGATTTTCCCAATTATCTTTATCCTTTTATTTGGGGGGATCATTATTTATCTCAGAAAACGTAAATATACTGCTTAAATCATGTTATTCTTTAAAAGAATGAATAATACAAAAAAATCACTCCTGGTTGTTTTTATCTTATTGATGATTGCTACTGCTTATTTTATTAACGATTCAAAAGGAACATTAGTTAGGCGAAATACTCATTTTGCCATTGAAGAAACAAAAAAGATTGATAAAATAAAGATTTCTTCTTCTGATGAGGAAATTACTCTTGTTAAAGAAAGCGAGCACTGGAAAATTAATGATAAATATATCGCCAGAAAACGTATTGTAGATAATTTTCTGATGGTATTAAACAGGATTCAGATTGCATCCCCTATTTCAGAGAATGAAAAAGAGCGGATAGCTGCAATGCTCAAAGAAGAAGGAGTTCTCGTTGAAATTTATAGAAAAAATCGCACCCTTCGCAAATATTATGTAAGTACACCAGACATAGATAAACATAAAACCTATATGATGATGGCTAAAAGAGGAGACCCTATTACGGTTAGGATTCCATCTTTCAAAGGATTGGTAGCTGAATTATTTTCTATAGATCAAAGTTTATGGCGCGATAAATCTGTTTTTGATTATCAGCCGCAAAATATTAAATCTATAACAACCGAATATCCTGGTGATTCCTCTAAATCATTTACTGTAATTAATTTTGGTGATGGTACTTTTGCTTTAAAGCAACCTTTTAAAAATCTATTTGTGGAAGATTATAACATGGAGCGCGTTGTTCGGTATTTCACCTATTTCCAGGGAATTGAGTTTGAACGTATAGAAAAGGAGCTTTCAAAACAAAAAATCGATTCACTTTTACAATCTGCCCCTTTTTGTAAAATTAGCGTTACCAATGTGGATGATTTTACCAATAGCATAAACATATACAGAAAACCTCCTGAGAAGGAATTGGATGAATTCGGAAATAAATTAAACTATGATTATAATAGAGCTTACGCTATTTTTAATCAAAATAATGAATTAATTATTATTCAATATTATATTTTTGATCCTTTATTGAAAGAAATTGATTATTTTCGCTAGCATAAAAATCCCTTAGCCTTATTGGCTACTTGATATTTTTTTCGTATTATTGATATTTAATTCTATAGTTATAAAACATTAAAAATTTAAAATAAATACCAATGAAGTTTGTTATTTCCAGTACAGAGCTATTAAGTCATTTGCAGGCTATTAGCAGGGTTATAAGTACAAAAAATACGTTGCCCATTCTTGACAATTTTTTATTTCAGTTGGAAAATAATGAGTTAAAAATTACGGCTTCGGACTTAGAAACTACCCTGATTACAAATATTACGTTAGAAAACGTAACCGATGAAGGAAGTATAGCTATCCCTGCCAGAATTTTAACCGATACACTTAAAGAGTTTCCAGACCAACCGCTAACCTTCGATATCAATACCGAAACGTTTAGTGTAGTTATTACAACCGAAAACGGGAAATATAATGTGGTAGGCCAAAACGGAGAGGATTTTCCTCAAATGCCAATAATTAAAGACGATCAGAAAACATCTATTCAATTGTCATCTGAATTATTATTGAATGGTATTAGTAAAACTTTATTTGCAACTGCCGACGATGAATTAAGGCCGGTAATGAATGGTATTTATATTGAATTATTTACTGATAGCATGACCTTTGTTGCTTCCGATGCCCATAAATTAGTTCGTTATCGAAGAATGGATGCTAAAGCTGATCAGGAATCATCATTTATTTTACCTAAAAAACCTGCATCTCTATTAAAAGCTATCTTGCCCAAAGAACAAAATGATGTGATGGTTGAATTTGATGATAAAAATGCATTTTTTACCTTGTCAAATTATAAATTAGTGTCTCGTTTGGTAGAAGGGAATTACCCAAGTTACAATTCTGTTATACCCACCAATAATCCAAATAAATTAACCATTGACCGATTAGAATTATACAACGCCCTTAAACGGGTTGCTTTATTCTCTAACCAGGCAAGTAATTTGGTAAAATTAGAGTTGAAAAATAATCAGATGAATGTTTCTGCTCAGGATATTGATTTTTCAATCTCTGCAAATGAACGATTAAATGCTCAGTATGAAGGAGATGAGATAGAAATTGGTTTTAAATCTTCATTTCTCATCGAAATACTTTCAAACTTAACATCAACAGATGTTTTGGCTGAGTTTTCTGACCCATCGAGAGCTGGAATCTTTTTCCCTGCCGAAAAAGAAAATGAAGATGAAGATGTGTTGATGTTGTTAATGCCCATGATGATTAAAGGATAAAAAGTTATTGTATAAATCCCTTGTAAAAGAGTTTCGGATTGAAACTCTTTTTTTTAAAGGACAAAAATCGAAAGAATGGATTTAGATTTAAAAAAACCAATTGTATTTTTTGACTTAGAAACCACTGGAATTAATATTGCTAACGACCGAATTGTGGAGATTTCGCTCCTTAAAGTTTTTCCTGATGGTTCCGAAGAAATGAAAACCATGTTGATTAATCCGGGGATTCCTATTCCGCCACAATCAACCGAAATTCATGGTATCAGCGATGAGGATGTAAAAGATAAACCTACCTTTAACGAAGTAGGAAAAAATATCGCTCAGTTTATTGAGGGATGTGATATTGCCGGATATAATTCAGCTAAGTTTGATATTCCTTTACTAGCTGAAGAATTTATTCGAGCAGAAATTGATTTTGATTTAAAAAAATTACGATCCATTGATGTTCAGGTGATTTTTCACAAGATGGAACAACGAACCTTAAGTGCTGCTTATAAATTTTATTGCAATAAAATATTGGAAGATGCACATAGCGCCGAAGCGGATACCAAAGCAACATTTGAAATTTTAAAATCTCAGCTTGATCGTTATAATGAACTTGAGAATGATGTAGAAAAATTATCCGAATTTTCAACCCACAATACAAATGCTGATTTTGCTGGGCGCATTGTTTATAATGATAAAGGCGAAGAAGTCTTTAACTTTGGAAAATATAAAGGGAAAACCGTTGAGTCCGTACTTGAAAAAGATCCTGGGTATTTTGGATGGATTATAAATAGCGAATTTCCTTTGTATACCAAAAAGGTGTTAACCGCTATTAAGCTAAGAAAGTTTAATAGTTAATGGTAAACCAATATTTTTAACACAACCCATTTGGGTATTTAAAATTTAAACTTAATTCCTATGATTTATGTAGTAATTCACCACATGTTACAAAAAGATGTAACAGAAGAGATGATACAACCCCATGTTGAGTATCTTAAGGAACTATTTAACAAAGGAAAACTTATTATTACAGGCCCCTTCCTGGATGAAAAACGGGGTGGAATGTTTGTTATTGATGTTGATAGTGAAGAAGAATTAATGGACATTGTATACAATGATCCGGCTATAAAAAATGGAATATCAAAAAGCGAAGTAAGGCCTTATAAAATTGTTTTTCATCATAATAAATAAGTTTGATATAGAATTTTTTTATATGATATCATGAAGCATTCATTTGCATAAGTTTGCAAAAGGGAATGAATATAACTGGGATGTTTCAAGAACCATTTAATTAACTAAAATATATTCTCGTGAAAATAATTGCTATTGGTAGAAATTATATCGATCATGCAAAGGAATTTAATAATCCTCTTCCTAAAGAGCCAATATTTTTCATGATGCCCGAAACCGCATTATTACGAAAGAATCAGCCTTTTTTTTATCCCGATTTTTCAACTGATATTCATTATGAATTAGAAGTTGTAATAAAACTTAACCGGTTGGGAAAAAATATTGCCAATGAATTTGCGCATAGATATTACAGCGAAATAGGTTTAGGTATAGACTTTACTGCTCGTGACCTGCAAAAAAATTGCAAGGAAAAAGGATTACCCTGGGAAATGGCTAAATCCTTCGATGGTGCTGCTCCAATAAGTGATTTTTTACCACTGGATAAAATAGGTGATATTAACCATATTAATTTCCGGCTCGAGTTAAATGAAAATATCGTCCAACAGGGTAATACTAAAGATATGATTTTTCCGGTAGATCAGCTGATCGCTTATGTTTCGAAATTTACAACCCTCAAAATTGGCGATTTATTATTTACGGGTACACCGGCCGGAGTTGGCCCTGTAAAAATTGGCGACAGGCTTACTGCATATATCGAAGATGAAAAAATGTTGGATTTTGTAATTAAATAAATTCTTCCTGTAATTTTTTAAAGAACTCTCTGGTGATTAAATAACGGGTGTGGTGTTTCTGGTATAATTCAGGATAATCCTTATACGTATGTTTGAAATACCGGAATCTGTTGTCAATATTTTGAATAACCAGTTCTGGAAGCTTGCTCATCTCTATTCCTCTTAACAGGTATATTTCGGTATACCGGATTACGCCAATATTTCCAAAAGCATCCAAATCATCTGCATTGCATATAATAGATAATAGCGACGTGGCATCTTGTTTCTTCGGTTGGTAGTTTTTGTCATCATGTTTTTCTATAGCCCACAAAATATCACTAAAATTTTTTGGTGTTTCAAGATTTTGATTGCTAAAATAAGCCTGGCATATTTTTTTGCTTTCCTGCCCATGAAATTCATCTACAGTATTGCTTAAGCCCGTATCATGAAAGAAGGAAGCTATGATACATCCTTCAATTAATTCATAATTAATATTGTTCTTTGGATATAAAGCAGTAAGGATTTCTTTACAATATTTCCATACCCGATAATGATGGTTATGATCGTGTGAAGGAATTTTAGATTTGGAGAAAACCGTTTTACAAAAATTATACAGCTTATTTAGCCATTCTTTTTCCGCCTTTTCTATCAGGTAATTTAGGTCGTTCATCCATCCATTTTTATTTCAAACAAAAATACATCTCATTTAAAAACAAAAAAGCAGAAAATTAAATTTTTCTGCTTTTTCGAAGGAATTTTTTTAAAAACTTAGTTTCTAGATTGCGTTTCTTCGGTCATTTTAATAGCCATATCTAGTATTGTGGTGTCATCAATTTTTACGACTCCGCCATCGGGACCCTGTGATAAATGGATTCCAGCACTTTCGCCTTCACGATAATTTGTGCCACCGAAGTAATTCCTTACCGTTTCCTCATCCAGGTTTAAATTGTTGGCAATTTTTCGAATTGCACCATGGGGTAAACGGTCCTTAATCTTTCGTAACTCATTGAATGTAATTGTCATAGCGTGATTATTTTTAGTTACACACGGACTATAAAATTACTTAATTATTCCCGGAGAAAAAAATTTAAGTTTGATTTTAAGAAATTTTAACATTAAAATATAAGGGAATGAAGGTCTCTGACAATATAAACATCATAATCACCTAAAAAGGTAAAACCAAGTTTTTTATAAATCGCTATGGCTTTTTTATTCGTTTGATGTACCTCCAGTTTTATTTGGTAACCTTTTGCTTTGGCGTGCTTTAACGATTCTTTGGTAAGCAATTTTCCCAAACCCTGGTTTTGAAATTCGGGCTTCACACCAATATGATGCAGATGGATTCTCCGTCCGTCGAAAGTCATCCAAGATGAGCCGATGATTTCACCGGTTTCAGTATTTTCAATCACAATTAATCTCCCTCCGATTTTTAGGCTATGCGCAATGATTTTCTCATCATCACCACGATGGCTACCACCTAAACCGGTAGCTTGCCATAATTCATTAATTTTTTGATAATCGTTTTTTTGATAATCTCTTAAAATAAATTGTTGGTTCATAATTTACGCTTCAACTTTTACAACATAAATTTGTCCTGAGCTATAATTAATAACTTTCACTTTTTGGCCTTTTTCTACAAACCCAATTTCAGATTTGGCATCGTACATTTCATCCTCAATCTCAACTTTCCCGCTAGGTCTTAAATTGGTAAGGGCTATTCCTGTTTGCCCTATCACATCTTTTTGTTTGCTGTCAACACCCACATAACCTTCATCTTTCTTTTGGGTTGAATTGAGTACAATCCAAGAGAATGTATTCGAGGTAAGCACTTTTTGACTAAGATAAAGTGATAATATAAAAGCAATAAAGATAGAGATAGCTACTATCATAAAGGATTTTAATACCATTCCTATGGCTTCCATTGCATGAAATTCAAATTCGAAAATAATATTATCAACCATGCTAAGCACTAAACCTGTAAATGCAAGTATAACACCACTTATTCCAGCTATTCCGAAACCAGGGATAACAAATATTTCCAGAATAATCAGAATTAGTCCAACCAAAAAAATGACCATTTCCCAGTTTTCTGCTAATCCTTTCAGGTACAACGGAGCAAAATATAAAATAGCTCCTAATATTGCGGCAGCTAGTGGAAAACCAATACCGGGCGATTGTAATTCAAAATAAATACCACCCACAATGAGCATAATTAGTATCCCCTGAATAGCGGGGCTTATCAGAAACCCAATAAATTTATCCAGGCTGGTTGGTTTATACTCAAAAATATCGTGATTTTTTATCCCTACATGTGCTATTATTTCCTGAATACTTTCTAGCGTAGCTTCACAATATCCGTTTTCCATAGCTTCGTTTGCGGTAAAAGCAACAATTTTTCCGGTATCAGAAATATTTTCGATAAAAATTGTAGGGTCAACCATAGCTTCGGCAATTATCGGATCGCGATGCCACTTTACAATGGTGTCATTGCCTTTGATTATCGTATCTTTTCCATGTGCTTCGGCTGTTGCGCGCATGGTTGAGCGCATGTATGATTGATACTTTTCGGGCATAATTTTTCCGGATTGGTCAACTACAGAAGCAGAGCCAATTTTTGCTCCTTTTTTCATGTATATACTATCGGCTGCTATGGATATTAATGCACCGGCAGAGGCTGCATTATTGGTTATAAAAACATAAACCGGAATTGGGCTTTCCAGAATTTTGGTTCGAATGGAATCGGCCATGTTAACCATACCTCCATAAGTATTCAGCTTAATGATGATGTAATTCGCTTTTAAAGCATTCGCTTCTTCAAAGCTTTTTTGTGTTAGCCGCCACATAGGTGGGGCAATTTCTTTATTGATATTAAAGACATACACTATGTTTTTTGATGTATCTGTAACACTTGTTGTATCTGAATTTGCCACAGCATTAAAAAAGGTAAATAGCAAAATAAAGACAATTAATGTTGATTTTTTCATTATGGATTTGATTTAGTCTAGGCTAATTTCCGAAATATTATTGAAATTCTTTGGCATATTGTAAAAATAGTTGCATTCCTTTTTGTTTTTTATCGTCCAACAGAAAATCAATATTATTTTCCAGGTAATCTTTAGCATTAATATGTTCTGGAAGATACGAAACATCATATGTTTCAAGCATATCATCCAAATGGTTTAACCCAAATTGTAATGCTTTGTCAAATTTTTTTTTGAACGTGTCGTTTACAGGTTTATTCGCTACCCATGCCGCAAATACAAAAGGCAGGTTGGTGAATTTTAGCCACTCTTCGGCTAAATCATAAGTATACGGAAACTTAGTTTCAGATTCGAGCGCTTTGTCTCCAATAATTACTGCTGCTTCGTTATCCTTTATATTTTCAATAAATCCCTCGGAAGTGTTCGCCCATTCAACATTAATTTCCCAGTAATTTTTAGCTAACACACGGCTAAGCATGACCGATGAGCGAGAGTGAAAATCAAGATAAATTTTTTTTACTTTTTCCAGAGGTTGATACGAACCTATAATTACCGAACGAACTTTATCCGATGCCCCAATGCAAAAATTGGCAACTATTTCATGATATGGAAGCTTTGGAATAATTGCAACCGGAACTAAGCCAATATCAACTTTATTCTCTATTAGTTTTTGTGCACATATGGAAGGTACATCCTTACTTAATACAATTTTCCTTATGATATCATTATTTTCAATTCCGTAAATAAACGGGAAAGTGTTCGTATAAGATACAGCCGATATTTTTATTTTATGCATAATTATTTTTTTTATCTTAACAAAGATACAATTGCT
>JAYEKP010000151.1:0-11616 GCA_034661075.1 Bacteroidota bacterium | reverse complement strand
AAATTTTTCTTTTCGGTAGTTGATTAAAAAATCACCTCCATATCTATCATACATTCCTGCATTTAAGTTAACGACTCCATTTATTCCCTGCATTTTATTCCTTTTGGTAATAATATTGACAATCCCGGATGTTCCGTCAGGATCATATTTTGCCGATGGATTGGTAATAATTTCTATATTTTCAATGGCACTGGCAGGAATTTGACTAAGGGCATCGCTCGGATCCAATACTGTTGGCTTATTGTCAATTAAAACCGTAAAACTTTGGCTACCCCGTAAGCTAACATTTCCTTCTATATCAACAGTTACCGAAGGTACATTCTCTAAAATTTCAACAGCAGTACCTGATGCAGAAGTATGTTGCTGACTTACATTAATTACTTTTTTATCAATTTTATAAGTCATGGTAGGCCTGTCTGCGGTAACAACTACTTCATCAATTGATTCGGAAGCCGGGCTTATCATTACCTGTCCCAATTCAATTTTTCGATTTTTATTGGTGATCTCTATTTTTTCAATTACTTCCTTTTCATAACCAATAAAGGTTATCTCCATTCGGTATACTCCAGGATTAATATTTTTCAATTGGAAATATCCCGATTCATCGGAGATTGTTCCATTAACCACACTTCCATTTTCAAGGTTTATGAGCGCTATGGTTGCATATTCTAAAGGTTTATTTTCGTTTGAATCGTAAACATAACCCGTTAAATTTCCTTTACTTAGTTCTGAATTATTATCTTCTTCAGTAAAAGCATTTAATGATATTCCTAAAATCAAAAATGCAATAACAATCTTTTTAATCATAATTTAATATTCTTTTTAATTAATTTCTGGCAACAAACCTAAACAATGAATTTGTAGCAATTTGATATTAATTTTGTAGCAATTTTGTAGTTTGACAAATTTTTGGTGCTAATATTACATCTCTACAAGATAATTTGTAGCATTAAAGACATCAAAGTATTTAAAAAGTTTAATCTAGAATTATTTTTTAGTAGAAATAAAAAAGAAATGCTGTCCATCTTTATAATCGTAATCAATGTTTAATTGGTTCAGATCACAAATTCTTTTGACTAATGAAAGTCCCAGGCCCAGCGATTGCCCTGTTGAGTTGGAAGAATAAAAACGTTCGAATATTTTTCTCGGAGAAACAGAAAGTGTATCGCCATAATTGCTAACAATCAGCTGATCATGGGTTGTTGTTATTTTAATTGGCCCATGGTTACTGCCATAACGAATAGCATTACGGATTAAATTTTTAAGTAATATATCAAATAAGAAAGGATCTAATATAATTTGATGCTCATCGGCTAAATCGTTTTCAATAGTCATTGATTTTAATTGCAACAATTCATCAATAGCATCAACATGTTTTAGGATTAAATATTTTGTTTTAATCACCTCTGTGTTATTATATTCACCGTTTTCAATTTTGGTTAACAGATTCAAAGCATTTCCTAACTTAGACAAATGGTTGGTTTCTTCGTAAATAATTTTAACGGTATCGGCATTTTTTTTCATTAACTCTTCATCTGCAATCAATCTTTCCGTTTTATTGCGTATAATAGTCAGTGGTGTTTGAATCTCGTGCGCCATATTTTCTGTATATTCTTTCAAATTTCGGTAATCATCTTCAATGCGGGATACCATATTTCGAAAAAGAAATTGTAATTTCTGAAATTCTTTGCTCGATGTTTTAACCTGGGGGATGTTCATTCCTTTACCTACTTTATAGCGATCGATATGACTTAAAATCCGATAAAAAGGTTGAAATAAAAATCCGGATAAAAAGGTAGTAAACAAAACAATTACTAAGGCTAAAATAATAAATGCCGGGACAATCCTACCTGCCACATCTGATTTCAATTTTGTAAAATCATCTATATTAATCAACATTTCTAGAAGATACGATTTACCATTGGCTTCAACTATTACACTTTTTTTCCGGTGTAATTGTTCTTCATTTATTTCATCAATATATATTAATGTATCAGAGTATCTAGGATAATCCGAATAATTTTTGGTAGAGTCGACCAGGGTTATATCAATAAATTTTAATTTAGCAGGATCTTTTCCTTTATCTAAATATCGTATCACATGTTCCTCTCTGAATCGAAAAAAATGTTCGGTTTCCTCATTGATATAACCATCTGCTTTGTTGATAAGATATCTGCCACTGATAAAAAATGTTGCCAGGATAAATAACAAATAAAAAAAGCTTGTTTTAGTTAATAATCGAAAAGATTTAAATTTAAACATACCTGTTAAAATTAAAGTTCATAAAATTTATATCCCATACCATAAACCGAACGAATGTGGTTTCCTGCACCTGCCTTCTGCAATTTTTTACGTAAATTTTTAATATGATTATAAATAAAATCAAAATTATCGACCTGGTCGATATGGTCGCCCCACAAGTGCTCTGCAATACTTTCTTTGGTAAGTACCCTGTTTTTGTTGTAAATAAAATACAACAACAAATCGTACTCTTTTCTTGTCAGGTCAAGCTCTTTATCATCAATAGTTACAGACATTGAATTTAAATCAATCTGTATTTTATTGATTAAAATAGTATTACTCCCGTTAAATTTTTTCCTTCGGATAATCGATCGTACTCTTGCATTTAATTCAGCTTTATGAAACGGTTTGGTGATATAATCGTCTGCCCCAAGTTCAAGTCCTTTTACCTTATCCTCAATAGCATTTTTAGCAGTAACAATTAAAATTCCAGAATCTGATTTTTTATTTTTCAGAAGTTTAATAATATCAAGCCCACTACCATCAGGCAAGCCGATATCAAGAATGATTAACTCATAATGATACAGTTCAACCTTTTCTTTTGCATCTTCCAATGTGTCAGCTATTTCAACTATAAAGCCATGCTCAGCTAAAAATCTGGATAAATCATCCGCTAATTGAAAATTATCTTCTACAATTAATAATTTCATACTATACTCTTTGGGTCAAAAATAATTTAAAATTTTGTAGGAAATTAGTATTTAACCTTTTAGATTGCACTTAACTTAATAATTAAAAACAAAAAAACATATGAAAACAATAGGTCTACTTGGGGGAATGAGCTGGGAATCGTCATTAGAATATTACAAAATCGTAAATCAAAAAGTAAAAGAGGTTTTTGGGGGACATCACTCCTGCGAATGTATAATGTATTCCGTTGATTTTGATCCGATTAAAAAATTACAACATGAAGACAGATGGGAGGAACTTACCCAAATAATGATTGAAGGAGCCAAAAAAATAGAACAAGGAGGAGCCGAAATGCTTACCATATGCACTAACACCATGCATAAAATGTACGATGATGTTCAAAAGAGTATCTCCATTCCGATTTTACATATTGCTGATGCAACCGCAGAAGCAATAAAAGAAAAGAACCTGGAAACCATAGCTCTGCTTGGAACAAAATTTACCATGCAACATGATTTTTACAAAGGCCGTTTAATAAAAAATCATGGGATAAATGTCTTAACCCCCGAAGGAGATGATTTAGAAGCGGTACATAACATTATTTATAATGAACTGGTTTTGGGTGAGATTAAGAATACATCGCGCGAAAAGTATAAGCAAATTATTGAACAGTTAGCAAAGAAAGGTGCACAGGGTGTTATTTTGGGATGTACTGAGATTCCATTGCTTATTAAACAACAGGACGTTTCCATTCCGGTATTTAACACGACCACTATACATGCTGAAAAAACAGTGGAGTTTGCAATACATCAAAAATAAATTTTAACAAACAGATATTTTGGTTAAACAAAAAAAACATATCGTTGTTTTACAAACAAATAAAACAAACCAAAACCCATATATTATGAAAAAATTTGAAAATAAAGTTGCTATAATAACCGGAAGTTCTGGTGGTATAGGAGCTACTGCTGCAAAAATGCTTGTAAATGAAGGAGCTAAAGTAATGCTTGTTGACATTAACGAAGATGCGCTGAAAGAAACTATCAATGATATTGGCAAAGATAAATCGGCCTATGTAGTTGCTGATGTTTCCGATGAGCAACAAACCAAAAAATATGTGGATGAAACCATTAAAAAATTTGGTACAATTGATGTTTTTCTCAACAATGCAGGTGTTGAGGGAAAAGTAATCCCATTGGATGAGTATCCGTTGGATGAATTTAACAAAGTTATTGATATTAATGTAAAGGGAGCCTATTATGGCCTACGCCATGTTTTCCCACATATGAAAAAAAATGGAGGGAGCATTGTCATCACTTCGTCGATAGCCGGATTAGCAGAAACTCCTAATGTACTTCCTTATGTAACCAGCAAACATGCAGTTATTGGGATGATGAAATCAGCAGCATTGGAAGGAGCTCCTCACAAAATCCGGGTTAACACGGTTAATCCATCACCGGTAGATAACCGAATGATGCGTTCATTAGAGGAAGGTTTTGCTCCGGGAGAATCTGAAAACGCAAAAACAAATTTTGAGCAATCCATCCCGCTTGGCCGCTATGCCACTAATGAAGAAGTTGCTAAATTAATGCTGTTCTTAGCCGGTAATGATAGTGAATTTATAACTGGAACCGTTAATCCTATTGATGGCGGAATGACTGCTTAATTAAAATAAGAACAAGAATAATTTTCGCCTACCTTATACTTCGTTGCAGCATTTTTTATCGAATCCAACTGAATAAAAGAGCCTGTGCTATCCCAAACAAAAATTCCTTTTTGTTCAAAAACCTGCCGACTATCATCGCCCAGGTATTTTGTCTTTTTAGTGTATCTTTTATCCTTATAAAGCGAAATTTCTGTTTCAATACCTTGGCAATCGGCACAAGGGAGTACTCCTTTGTATGTTCCCTGCCAGTCGAGGTTAATTTCTGAAGTATGCATATCCGGTGGGTAAACCGTAGAATTTGATTTCTTTTTGGAAAAATTACAACCAACCAGAAACACTAAAATCAAACCAACAATTAAAATTTTAAAGCCTGATTTTATCATCATCATTCTACATTTTTCATGGTAAGCTGAATGCGTTTCCTGGCAATATCTACTTCCAGCACTTTTACCTTTACATGCTGATGCAATTTCACAATTTCGTTTGGATCGGAAACAAAACGATTGGCTAGTTGTGAGATATGAACCAAGCCGTCCTGTTTTACGCCCACATCAACAAAAGCACCAAAGTTGGTAATATTGGTAACAATACCGGGAAGTACCGTGCCTTCTTTTAAATCTTCCATTTTATGAATCCCTTCGGCAAACTCAAACACTTTTATTCCTTCGCGGGGGTCGCGTCCGGGTTTTGCCAACTCATTCATAATATCGGTTAACGTAGGTAAACCTATTTCATCGGTTACATAATTATCCAGAACAATTTGCTTTCGTAAGTTTTCCTTTTTGATTAAATCTATTACCTCACACTTTTGATCAGCAGCCATTTTCTCAACAATAGAGTAACTCTCGGGATGAACGGCAGTATTATCCAGCGGGTTTTCTGCTTCATTTATTCGTAAAAATCCTGCTGACTGCTGGAAAGCTTTATCTCCCATTCGTTTTACTTTTAACAATTCTTTTCTCGATTTAAATGCACCGTTTTCTTTTCTGTAATCTACAATATTTTGGGCTAATTGTGGCCCAAGGCCGGAAATATAATTCAACAGGTGCTTGCTGGCTGTATTCAAATTCACACCCACCAGGTTAACACAACTCTCCACAACCTGATCTAATTTGTTTTTTAGTTTATTTTGGTCTACATCATGCTGGTACTGCCCTACACCTATCGATTTTGGGTCTATTTTCACCAGCTCGGCTAACGGGTCCATCAATCTTCGCCCAATAGAAACCGCTCCACGTACGGTAACATCATACTCGGGAAATTCTTCACGAGCTACCGAAGAAGCTGAATAAACAGATGCGCCATCTTCGCTTACCACGAATACACGAACATCTTTCGAAAAACGTATTCGCTTAATTAATGCTTCTGTTTCGCGGCTTGCTGTCCCATTACCAATGGCTATGGCATCAATTTTAAAGGTTTCAACCATCGAATCGATTTTCTTCATAGCCATACCTTTTTCATTTTGCGGGTGGTGCGGATAAATGTTTTCGTTATGGATCAAGTTCCCTTGTGCATCTAAACAAACCATTTTACAACCGGTCCGGTAACCGGGATCAATAGCCAGCACATTTTTTTGTCCCAGGGGCGGAGCCAATAACAACTGCCGCAGATTATCAGCAAAAACATTAATCGCTGCCTCATCGGCTTTTTCTTTGGATGAGTTTTTAAATTCAGTTTCAATGGAGGGTTCCAATAATCTTTTATAAGCATCTTTTATGGCTATTTTTACCTGCCCGGAAACGTCATAGCTTCCTTTTACAAATTGTTTTTCGAGTATTTCCAAAGCTTCTTCCTCATCAGGAGAGATAGATACTTTTAAGAAACCTTCATTTTCGCCACGCCGCATAGCCAATAGCCGATGAGAAGGACATCTTTTCAACGGTTCTTCCCACTCAAAATAATCTTTATATTTAATTCCTTCCAGTTCTTTTCCTTTAACTGCTTTTGAACGAATAGCTGCTTTGTGTTGAAACAATCGACGAATACTATTTCGGGCCCTTTCATTTTCGTTAATCCACTCGGCAATAATATCTCTGGCTCCCTGTAAAGCATCATCAATGGTTGGTACCTCATCGTTTAAAAACTGTTCGGCCCGGCCTTCTAACCTCAGCTCCTCCTGTTTCATAATAATTTTAGACAGGGGTTCTAAACCTCTTTGTCTGGCTATGCTTGCACGAGTTTTCTTTTTGGGCTTATACGGAAGGTAAATATCTTCAAGTTCAGTTAATGAATCAGCTTTTTCTATTCTTTCTTTTAACTCATCAGTTAGTTTCCCCTGCTCATCAATGGTTTTTAAAATGGTTTCCCTTCGCTGGTCGATTTCTTTTAACTTGGACAGGATATCTTTTATAGCAGTAATTTGTACCTCGTCCAAACTACCGGTTACTTCTTTTCTATATCTACTTATAAAAGGAATGGTTGCACCATCATCAAACAAACGAATAGTGTTTTCCACCTGCCATTCATTAATTGAAAGGGTGTCAGAAATTTTTTTAACATGTTTTTCAATCATAACAAATTTAGTTAAGGGATAGCTAAATTAGCCATTTTATTACTATCTTTAAAATAAAAACACGAACAATATTTTTATCTTTTGTGGAGTTAGAAAATAAAATTTATTAACCTTAAAAAATATAAAATCATGAAAAAGAATTTCATCCTATTGGTATTATTAACTTTACTATTAACCTCAGGAAAAAAAGATTTTTATAAAGTCCCTAAGGACTTTGCATTTATCCCTATGGGATCAACAATATATAAAGGAAATACTATTTCTGTAGATGCTTTTATCATGCAAAAGACAGAAGTTACCAACAAACAGTATCGAGAATTTTTAAATTCACTTAAAAAAAATAAAGAGTTAGAAAAACTAAAAATTGCACAAATTGATACTATAAAATGGAGACAAGCCGGAAATTATAATGAGCCTTACGTTAACTTTTACCATAAACACCCGGCCTATGATAACTATCCGGTGGTAAACATAAGCCGTGAGGCAGCTGAATTATATTGCGAATGGCTTTCAAAAAAATGGGAAATAAAAAACGGCCAAAACGTTCAATTCAGGCTGCCCACAGAGCATGAATGGATTTATGCAGCCAAAGCAGGAATAAATAATAAATTTCCCTGGGAAGAGAATAGCTTAATAAATAAAAAAGGGGAGCCCATGTGTAATTATAAACACATTGAACAACACAAAATTCGTGAATATAAAGATGGAAAAATTAAAATTTTCAATGACGAATCATCTGAAGAGAAAAATGTCAAAACCATTTTAGCTCCTGTTGATTCTTACGAAACAAACGAATTTGATTTATATAATATGAGCGGCAATGCAGCTGAAATGGTTGCTGAAAAAGATGTAATTAAAGGAGGCAGCTGGAACAGCACCGGGTATTATATGATGATAGAATCAGAAAGTGAGTATACTGATGAAGATATTCCTTCTCCATATGTGGGATTTAGGGTTATATACACTATTCTGCCAGAAAATAACCAGTAAAAGATATAGTTTTCATAAATAATTAAAAGCAGAAAATTTATTTCTTCTAATAATTATTCACTATCAAAGTTTAACTATTTGCAACCAGTGGGCATTTATCTAATACTAACTGGTTGCAAGTTATCATCTTTACATATTTTATTAACAAACTAAAAAACAATCCAAAGGGACAATAACAAATAGAGGTAATGTGCAAATGCTCCGGCAACAATTCCTCCAATAGTATGAGATATAAGTGCTTTAGAAGTTAAGAAACGATGATTTAGCGTATCTAACATGGCGGTATGGGTACTTAAATACCCACTCCAACACATACCCATTGCCGTAAATACCGCAATTTCGTTACCGGTAATGATACCCTGACCGATAAAAGCTTTTACCAGTGAAAGAGCCGCACCTACAGCCCCTAGCGATGTTATGGGAAATGCAACCAGTTCGGGATTTTTAAAACCAAATAAACCATTAAATAACCAACCAAACCAGCTGGCAATTTTAGGTAAAATGGGTACACCTTCATAAGCTAATCCCTGATATCCAATAGTGGCATCATCAGGCCCAAAGGTAATAATCATTACCAGGGTACTAATGATTAAAACACCGGGGATAATTTGTAATCCCAAGTCAACGCCTGATTTCCCTCCATCAAGTATAGAATTTAAAAAACGAAGAAATACCCCTCCCTTGGACTTAAAAGAGATAGATGATGAGTCCTCTTTTTGATTTTTGAAAGGCAAATCTTCATCCAGTTTTCCTTTAATCATGGCTTGCATTAAGCGGGTAGAAACAACAGCCCCAACAATGGCTCCCAAAAAACCAATCATTGCCGGTCCGAAATAACCAAAACTCGACATAAAAGTTAAAACAATCAATCCCATTCCAAAGGCAGTTCCGAAATTGGTTAAGGATATCAATTCGTGTTTTTTAAAATAGCGGCTAAAATTTTTATCATTCGATAAGCTAATAATTGCCGGGTTATCGGAGAAGAAAGTCATAAGGCCTGCCAGAGAAGCAACTCCAGGTAACTTAAATATCGGACGCATTAACGGGGCCAGAAATATTTCTAACAACCGTACCACACCAAACTCAATCATAAGTTTACCCAACGCACCCGACAATACAATTATTCCCATAATAAAAAATACTGTATTCATCAATAAATCCCATGCAGTATTCATTATAGTGTTTAGCAGGTTTGTAACCCCCATAACAGAGCCCAAATATCCAAAAAATCCAAAAAATAAGAGAAGAAAAATAAACGCTTCGTAGCGTCTGTTTCTTAAAAAATCCGATTTTTTAATACTTTTTATTGCGTTCATGTTAATCCCAAATTAATCCCTAAAAAATTTGAGCAAATATTGAATAAATTTGAATTATAAATAGTGACTTTTCTCAGGAATAACTGTAAAAAAGAGGTGTTTTGTAACAATGATAAAAATCAGGATAATGGATTAATCTAACTAATTTTAAGAAAGTTATTGATTTTTTCCAGAAGGTCATATTTATTGATCGGTTTAGCAATATAATCATCGCACCCCGCCTCAATAATATTTTTACGATCTTCATCCATTGCATTAGCTGTTTGGGCTATAACAGGTAATTCCGGATTGTTTTGTTTAATCTGCCTTGTAGTTTCCAGTCCATCCATCATGGGTAATTGAATATCCATCAATATTAAATCAAAAGAATGCTTATTCTGGCAAAGTTCAACGGCCTGTTCTCCATTTTCTGCATAAACGAAATTAACTTTCGAATCTTTTAAAAATTTTGTCAATAACTCATATGAAATCTTAGCATCTTCAACAATTAGTATTGTTTTCCCAGGCCACATATAATTTTTTTCTTGTTTTTTTACGGAAGCATGGTGGGTTTCAATAATTTTTAATGGAATGGAAAAATAAAAAGTTGATCCACCGGATTTATTTTCCTCTCTATTCTCTTTTTTAGATTCCACCCATATTTTACCATTCATGTTTTCTACAATACCTTTGGATATAGAAAGCCCCAGACCTGAACCACCATATTTTCGGGTTGTTTTATCATCTACCTGTCTAAATCGCTCAAAGATAATATCACATTCGTGCGAAGCTAACCCAATACCGGTATCTTGCACAAAGAATAAAATTTCATTGGAAATCAATTTATATCCAAATACTATTTTCCCTTTATAAGTGAATTTTAAAGCATTGCTTAATAAATTAAATAATACCTGATTAATTCGGTTTGGGTCGGAATATATAGTAAAATTACTTTGCTCAACTTCTTTTTCAAGAATAATCTGAATATGTGATTTTTCAAGGGTTTTCTTTTCCTCGTTGTAAAAACTTAATAACTCATCCATGATATTATTAATACGGCAAGCACGGTAATTAATCTTTAAGTGTTTAGCTTCAATCTTAGAAAGATCAATAATATCATCAATTAGATTTAACAATATATAACCACTTTTATTAATAATACTTAAATATTTAGTTAATGTATCCCGATCGACGTTGGGATTATCTTTTAACAATTTCGAAAATCCTATAATCCCATTCATGGGTGTTCTAATTTCATGTGAAATATTAGCTAAAAATGCAGATTTTAACTTGTTGGATTCTTCCACTTTTTCTTTCGCTAAAAGTAATTTTTCATTGTTTAACTCTATTTCTCTGAGGTATTTCTTTTTTTGACGTAATTTATTTCGTTTGATGAATATATTAACCCACAATAATCCAATCACAAATATCAATAAAACGATAATAATAGCGATATAAATTAATTCTTGCTTATATTCTTTAAAAAACGCGAATGGATGATTAATGATAATGGAATTATCGGGTAAATCGGACTGATCAATATTAAACTTTTTAAGTTGATTATAATCAAAAAAATAGTTAGTGGAATCAATTTCAACATTAATTTTATTTACATCTTCTCCGGAAAGAACTCTTTTTGCTATCTGCCCGGCTATTAACCCCTGTACTTTCCCGCTGTTCATTTTACCACCTACTACTCTATTTTTTAAATAAAAGGTCCAGGTTCCATACACCGGTACAGGAGATATACTGGAAATATTCCGTGCAATTTCATCATACGAACAATATTCATTATTGATATCTTTATTAAAAGCAGTAAGTAAGACAATAGAATTTTCATCTAGTCTTTCAATTTTTTGATATAACTTTTCGAAGGAATAATCGCGTAAAAATTCATATCGAATATCTTCCGTATAATTTTTTAATTCTTTAATGGCTCTTTTATAAATAATATTGCCGGTATTCGTATAATCAGTTAAAAAATAAATTTTTGAATAATTAGGGTGTAATTTTTTAATTAATAAGACATTATCAACAAAATCTACTTTTTCTAATACTCCGGTATAACCCTTAGGATATTGATGGGGACAATTAATTCCGGAAAAAATTACAGGAACATCCCCAAATAAACTATCGCGATATGTCAAAAGAAATTTAAAGGCATCATCATCGGATGAAATAATAACATCTAAATCAATATTGGTATATTTTTTTTGATA
>JAYEKP010000150.1:0-2267 GCA_034661075.1 Bacteroidota bacterium | reverse complement strand
CTGGTCAAAATACAGCATTACTGCTTCATTAGTAGTGCTAGTAAATACAACATTATTTACTTTTTTAAGGCAACGACAATTTTTTTTTCCTCATGTTAAGTTTTCTTTCTACCGCTTTATTGCTCGTACTATTTGATGTATATAGTCAAAACACGGGGTGGGCAATACAACTGGGCATTCCACTGCTTTTTTCGTTTTATGTTTGGATATTTTTAATAGCAATCATTACAAAATATAATAAACATCATGGATTAAATATCTTAGCATATTATTTCTTAGCAACAGGCTTTTTTACGATAGGGATTGATGGGATTCTTTCCTTTTATCAAACCCATGTTTTTCACTTACAGTGGAGTATTATTGTAATTGCTTGCTTTATACCAATCTCAGGTATATTACTGTATATCCATTACCGATTAAAAAAAGAAATATATTTTAAACGATTTTTTCATCTTTAAATAAAAAATTTCCAATCATATAGCATTAAAATGAAAATAGAATAAATGTTTCAAGCGGTGTTGATTTGAATTAGAAGGAATTTAAAAGAGGTAAAATTACGTTTTCCCATGAATCATAATTTAATACATAATAGTAAAAGAAACTACCGATCCACCCATGAAAAAGCCCTAATGCATATAGATTTCGATACCGGAGAAAGATTTGCGAATAATAAAGGGCTAAGATAAAAGTGATAATCATTAAAATAACGGAAGGAAAATGTACGGCAGAGAAAAGGACAGAAGTGATTAAAACATAAACCATTTCCGGGATCCTTTTCGAGGAGGAGATATCTTTTAAATTTCCCAATATTAAGCTCATCATCATAAATTGCTGTATTAAACCCCATATAGGATATAACGACAATACATACAAAAGATGTATTTGAAATAGCGGATATTGATTAAAAATTGCATTTGCCGTAAAAATACCGATAAGAATACCTGCAAATATACCAGCCATTTTAAAGGATTTGAAAAAATGGACTCGGGTAAAACCCCAGTATTTGAGTATGTTTGTATTCTTTTTTTTGCGATATATTATGTAAATACCCCAAAACAAAATACTTATGGTGATAAATAAAAACTGAAGTTCTAAAACATTAACAAATAAGAACTTAAAAATACCGGTAAAAACAACCATTAAAATTTCAAACCGTCGTATCTTATTGTTTTTATTCATGTATGGGATAGTTATAATATTTTAATTAAATGTACAGCTAATTAATTCTGTTGCAAAGTTTTTATATGATGTTTTTTATTTTTATCAATACTATGGTATAAATAAAGGACCATACAATTTGTCCTAAAAACAGAAAGAGATAACTGCTTTTTTGTTTTCCATAATATTTCGTATTTAAAAATACACCTACAGGAATAGACAAAAGAACAGGAGTTAAAATAACAATTCCAGGGAGCCCATATTTCTTCTTAAGAATAACTAACCGGCGATTTCGTTTGGTAAACGTTTTGTGGTGCTTTTTTTTACATCGCCATTTTTTTGGCCATAAAGCATCAAGCATTTTAAGTAACCCTTTGGATAACAGGGTAAAAAATAGGATTCCTAAAAGACCGCCAATATTGGTATATAAAATGGTTTCAAAAAAAGACATTTTAAATGCATATACCGCTATTGGAAAAGTAGCAGCAAACTTCCAGGTAGCAGATAAAATAACAATCAGTTCTTTCATGATGAATAAAATTACTGAATTCTAACAAATTTAATATTATTTATAGATTTTAATTCACATCTTTGTATCTACATTATTAGATATTTTATGTATGGAGTTTAAAAAATTAGAATTGCAAGAAGAAAACAACTGGTTTAAACGTTTGATTAAATCACCACAGACAAAAAAAAACATTTTGTTTACTATCATTGGTGCCGGAGTAGGATTTCTGTATTTTTATATAACGAAAGGAAGAGATATGAATATTATGGAAACAGGCCAAATTATCCAAAGTTTGTTCGTAGGCGGTTTTTTCGGCTTTTTTATTACCAATAGTCCGTGTGCGAGAAATAAGTGTTAAATTTTAATTAACTCGCTGAAAATTTCATATTCATATTAGTTTATCAAATTATCAAAAATGTTCTTTTTTAACTTTCTTACGGTTCTTCATTTTAATCCATTTTCATTATTTTAATAGTTGAAATCACATCTGTCCTAAATAATAAAAAAAGATAGCCAATTTAGAGCTCTTGTTTAAAGAGCCCTTATTTTTGTAGTACTAACCAACTAAAATATAAATTGGCTATGAAAACAAATTTAA
>JAYEKP010000149.1:0-11643 GCA_034661075.1 Bacteroidota bacterium | reverse complement strand
ATTTTGTTTGTAGCTCCTTTTTTTTGTTTTACAAATGTTGATGCAATTTCTCCTTTTTCCTGTAAAATTGTTTTATTATTGAGTAACAAATTCATGGTTTGTTCAAAATCGTTATAATCCCGAACGGCAAATGCACCTCCCTGATGAATTAACTCAACAGCTTCCTGGAATTTTTTATAATTGGGCCCAAAGACTACCGGCATACCAAAAGTAGCTGCTTCTAAAATGTTATGTATTCCTTTTCCAAACCCTCCTCCAATATAGGCTAAGTCTCCATATTTGTATAACGAAGATAAAAGACCAATACAATCAATAACTAAAACATCCGCTTTATCTATATTTTCAATGTTTGCTTCGGAATATTTAATAACTTTTCGATCCGAATCAAAAAGTTTTAAAATCCGTTCAATATTTTGTGTATGTACCTCATGTGGAGCAATGATTAGTTTGAGTTGGGTTGGTTGTTGGTTGTAATAACTAATAATAATTTCCTCATCAGGTTTCCAGGTACTTCCTGCAACGAATACCACGGATTTTTCTTTGAATGTTTCAATAAGCGGAAGTTTCTTTGCTTGTTCGGCGATGGTATGCACTCTATCAAAACGGGTGTCGCCAGTTATGGTAACGTTTTTGATATCAATTGAATCAAGAAGTTTTTTAGATTGTTCATTTTGAACAAAAAAATGAGTAAAATATCCAAGCATCTTACGTGAGTTTTGATGGATCGATTTGAAAAAACGCTGCTTTTTTCTGAAAATACCAGACACTAGGTATAATGGAATTTTACGTTTGTGTATCTCTTTTAAAAAGAAATACCAGAATTCATATTTGATGAAAAATACTATATCTGGTTGAACCAGATTTAAAAATTTTTTGGCATTTTGGGGTGTGTCGAGCGGTAAATAAAAAATATAATCGGCATGTTCGTAATTTTTTCGGATTTCAAAACCCGAAGGCGAATAAAAAGTGATTAAAATTTTATAATCTGCATGTTTTTCTTTAAAGGCTTCGATTAATGGGCGGCCTTGTTCAAATTCTCCTAACGAGGCACAATGAAACCAGGCTATTTTACTTTCAGGTGTAACCTGCAATGCTATTTTTTTAAATAGGAATTTTCTTCCACTAATCCATAATTTAGCTTTTCGATTAAAGAACGAAGCAAAAAATACTAAAATATAAAATATCTTAATGCCTAAAAGGTATAATATGGTCATGTAATTTTTTTTTACAAATTTAAGGGTCTATTTATTTTTTTTGTTGTTTTTATTGAATAATTAACGAATTTGTTTTAATTTATTGAAAATCAGGTTTTTGAAAGCAGGCTGGTTTTTTCGTAACGCTGTAACTAAGATTGATATTGATTTTTTGTTAGCATAAATTTTATTTAAAATATTTGTTTTATTGATTTTTTTTATACTTTTAGCCTTCAAACAAGGATTTCTTGATACCCTAACCCTAAAATTTAAACCCAAAGGCCTTCTTTTTTAAGAAGGTCTTTTTTTTAATTTGATTCCTATTCAACATTTCTATCTTTTTTCCGTTCTTTAAAATGATTTATTTTACTTAATTATTTAACATAATAATGATCATTGGTTTATAATTATTACTTGTTAAGCTTAAATGCTTATCTTTAATTTTGTTTAAAAATCTGAGCATTGAGATTACACTGTTTGCTTATATTATTGGTTGTTTTATCGTTGAGCTCTTATGCTCAGAATCTAAGTAATTTACGCGAGAAAGTTTTTGTTATTCCGTCAGATAGTATTCAGGTTGATAGCTTAAGTGTTGTTCCAGGCTCAGAAATTCTTACATACCAAAATAAGGTTATCCCCAACACCTTATACCACTTCGATTATGCAAAATCATTGTTAATTTTAAATTCTAAATTTAACGATGAGATTAAACAAATTACAATGATGTACAGGGTGTTTCCGTTAAATTTTTCGGCAACGTGGAATCATCGAAAAAAGCGTGATGTAATTATTGCAGGACCGGTTATGGCGAAGCCACAAAATAATTTTAATCATCAAGATCAAAACTTTTTTAACGACAACCAGATAGATAAGCGAGGCAGCATTTCGCGTGGTATTACTATTGGCAATAGTCAGGATGCGGTTATTGATTCCAGGCTGAATTTACAGCTTGCCGGTAAGATTGGACCAAACATGAATTTGTTGGCCGCAATCTCTGATAAAAATATTCCGGTACAACCCGAAGGGAGCTCACAACAAATTCAGGATTTTGATAAAGTGTTTATTCAATTATATAATGAGAAATTTAAGCTTATTGCCGGTGATTTTGAAATATCCAAACCTATTGGATATTATATGAATGTGAATAAGAAAGTGCAAGGTGGATTGTTGGATGTGAAATTTAACCGTAAAAATAAACCTGCTCATGTTTTGGAAACAACAATAAGCGGAGCCATTTCAAAAGGGAAGCTATGTCGAAAAACTTTTCAAGGGCAGGAGGGGAATCAAGGCCCTTATAAGCTTACAGGTTGCGAAAATGAATTATATATTATTATTCTGGCTGGTACCGAAAAAGTTTATATCGATGGCAAATTACTAACCCGTGGCAAAGAAAATGATTATACGATTGATTACAATACCGGAGAAATTATATTTACCGCCAACCGGCCGATAACCAAAAACTCCCGAATTGCAGTGGAGTTTGAGTATTCTGAAAAAAGCTATACCCGGTTTATGGTTTTTAGTAATAATACCTATCAAACCCAAAAGGGAAAATTCTGGCTCAATATTTATTCGGAGCAAGACAGTAAGAATCAGCCTTTGAATCAGGATTTAACGCAAGAACAAAAACAAATTTTAGCGCAATCGGGCGATAGCATTCAAAATGCTTTTGTTCCAAATGTTGATACTGTAGATTTTCGGAATGATTATGTACTATACGAAAAAACAGATACATTGGTAGATGGTGTAGGGTATGAAATCTATCAATATTCAACAGATCCTGAAAGGGCTATTTATCAGGTTGGTTTTAGCTTTACAGGAGAACAACAAGGGAATTATATCCCTGTAAAAAGTGGTGCCAATGGGAAAGTGTTTGCCTGGGTAGCTCCTGTTGAGGGTATCCCGCAAGGGAATTATGAACCTGTACGTTTGTTGATATCTCCCAAAAAACAGCAAATGATTAATATTGGAGGAGATTACCGAATCAGTAGTACCACCTCTTCGTTTTTTGAAATTGCCATTAGTAATTATGATTTGAATACCTTTTCGGATAAGGACAATGCAGATAATACCGGATATGCCTTAAAGTTTGACCTGGAAAAATCATTGTTAAATGGTGATACATTAAAGAATCGATTAATGGCTAATATAAATTATCAATTAATCAATAAAAATTTTACGGAGATTGAACGGTTTCGTCCAGTGGAATTTGAAAGAGACTGGAATATTGAGGCCACCTTTTTGAATGATGAGCATTATGCTGATTTAAAGCTCAGTTATCGACATAAAAAAAATATTACCGGACAATATCAAATTGCCTTATTAAATGGGAAGGATGAATATGAGGGGTTACGCAATGGATTGAATACTTCCATTCAAAAATCAGGATATCAGTTACAATTCAACGCTAGTTTGCTAAATACAGCAACAGATAATAAAGAAACACAGTTTATTCGTTATATAACAGATATATCAAAATCATTTCGTAGCGTAAAAATTGGCTTTGAAAATGAATTGGAGCATAATGAGTGGATAAATATAGAAAACGACAGCTTATTGAATAACAGTTTTAACTTTTCGTCGTACCGATTTTATATTCAAAATTCTGATTCTACCGTTAATCAGTTTAATGCCGGATATTTGTTAAGAAACGATTTATTGCCTAAAAATAATAAACTGAGTAAAGCAACACAATCGGAAGATTTTCAGTTCGGATTTGGATTGCTTAAAAATCCGGCAAGCATTTTAAAAACAAAAATTAACTACCGGAAATTAAAAATTTTAGATTCTACTTTAACAGATAATGCCGAAGAAAATACGATGACAGGAAGAGTGAGTTATAATTTTCGATTATTTAAAGGAGCTGTTACCTCATCGTTATTTTACGAAGCAGGTTCGGGGCTGGAGCCCAAAAGAGAATTTTCGTACTTAAAAGTTGCCACAGGGCAAGGAACATACACCTGGACCGATTATAATAATAATTCTATTGCAGAGCAAGATGAATTTGAGGTAGCCAAATTTCAGGATGAGGCCAACTATATTCGGGTTTATTCGCCCGGGAATGAGTATATTAAGACATACCAAAATGAATATAGCCAGGTTTTAAATATGAGGCCTGAGGTTATTTGGAAAGATAAAAAAGGGCTGCGAAAAATATTATCCAGATTTTCGAATAGTATGGCGATACTTATAAACCAAAAAACTACCAACACCGATTTAAGCCAAAGTTTAAATCCTTTTGATTTTTATGATAATGATTCATCCCTGGTGCATTTAAACCAGAACTTTAGAAATACCCTTTCTTTCAACCGGACAAACCACAAATTTGGAATAGACTATATTTACCATCAAAATCATAACAAAAATTTACTTACCAACGGGTTCGATGAGCGGATAAGATATCAGAATGGTGTTAGGATTCGTTGGAATTTTATTTCAGATTTTACTTTACAAAATAATTTTGATATCGGAACAAAAGAATATCTTTCGGAGTTTTTTAGTGCCAAAAATTATCATTTAAAAATTGTGAGCAATGAATTGAAAATTCAGTATCAACCTGGTTTTCAGACTAAAATTGAGGTTAATTACCGTTATGGCGGGAAGGAGAATAAACAGGCTACAGAAAAAAGTTTATCGCATTCGGTGGGAGCAGAAATCAATTATACATTTACTCAAAAAGGAAATATAATGATGCAGGGTAAATATATTCATATTGATTATAATGCAAACAGTAATACATCGTTGGCTTATGAAATGCTCGACGGCCTAAAACCCGGAAATAATGCTACATGGAATGTAGCCATTCAGCGTAAACTTGCCGGATATCTTGAATTAAATTTAATGTATACCGGCCGTATATCTGAAAAGATAGATGCAATACATACGGGAAGTATTCAGTTAAGAGCGTTTTTTTAAAATGCAGCCATTAATAAATCGATATCTTTGGATGGTATTCCATAATAATTGCCAATACGCGAGCTGGTTAATATGCCGTTATAAACATAAACGCCATGTCTTAATCCCATATCATCTTTCATTTTTTTCTTAATACCACCGGCTTCGGCAATACTAAGTAGTAATGGGTTAAATACATTGCTTAAAGCAATGGATGCGGTTCTTGCTACACGCGAAGCAATATTGGGGACACAATAATGAATAACGCCGTGTTTTGTATAAACGGGATTGGAATGAATCATACATTCTGATGTTTCAATGCATCCTCCCTGGTCGATACTTAAATCAATAATGATAGCTCCTTTTTTCATGTTTTTCACCATCTGCTCACTAACGAGATGCTGATGCCCATTTTCGCCAAAATGGACGGCCCCAATAACCACATCGGCAGATTTTAAATGGTTTTCAATAACTTTAGGATGAAATACAGAGGTAAATAAACGTTGCGAAAGATTGGTTTGTAAACGTTTTAATTTGGTAATAGAGCGGTCGAAAATTTTAATAAATGCACCGAGTCCAAGCGCTGCCCTGGCGGCATATTCGGCAGCCGTTCCTGCACCAATAATCAGTACCTCCGTAGATGTTATGCCGGTAACTCCACCAAGCAATACTCCTTTGCCTTCGTGCACATTACTTAAATATTCAGCGGCAATTAAAATCGATGTAGTTCCTGCAATTTCGCTCATCGAACGTACAACGGGGTAACAGTTGTCTTTATCTTTTAATCCTTCGAATGAAATAGCCGTAACTTTTTTTTGCATTAATTTACGGATATACTCTTCGGATTGGGATAAAAAATGAAGCGAGGAGAAGAGAACCTGATTGGTTTTAAAAAGTTCTAATTCTTCCATTGTGGGTGGTGCTATTTTTAAAATGATGTCACATTGGTAAACATCGGATTTTTTATTCACTATTTGGCCTCCACATTCACTGTAGTCATTGTCGGTGTAATTTGCAGCGGCACCTGCATCTTTTTCAATAATTACTTCGTGTCCATTGTTTACTAAAAGTTCAACTGCTTCGGGAGTTAACCCAACTCTACTTTCGTATTTTTTATTTTCTTTTGGGATGCCTATTACTAGTTTTTCTGTTCTTTTCCCAATTTCAAGCATCTCTTCTTGTGGAAGAAAACTGGTACTTCCAAAAGAATATTTTTTTTCTCCTTTTTTATCCGACATAGTGCTCGTAAAATATATTTAAATGAAGAAGCCCAAAATAATATTTTTTTGGGGCTTTATCAAGTATTTTTGAAAGGTAAATTTTTTAGGATGTTTTCTTTTAACGAATATTTATCGTTCGGCTACCATCTTTATTTTCTATCATCTGAACAAAAACAACGTTCTCGGGCAAAATTTCGGCAACTTTATCAGGCCATTCTATAAAACAATAATTTCCGGAATAAAAATAATCCTCATAACCAAAATCAAATACCTCTTCAATTTTTTTTATTCTATAAAAGTCAAAATGATAAATAATTTCTCCATTGCTGGTTTGGTATTCATTTATTAATGCAAAAGTCGGGCTTGTAACAATTTCCACAACATCCAATTCGTTGCATAATGCTTTAATAAAAGTTGTTTTTCCAACGCCCATAGGGCCAAAAAAAGCAAACACTTTCTTATTTCGCATTAGCCGCAAAAATTTTTCAGCCACCACATTCAGGTCCGATAAAGATTTTAAAACTAATGAATCCATATATGCAATGTACTAAAAATAATTAATTATTGGGAGATAATTTGACGAATGGAATAATCATCTCTTCCATGGAAACTCCTCCGTGCTGAAATGTATTTTTATAGTAATTAACGTAGTAATTATAATTATTTGGATAAGCCAAAAAATCATTATTTAGCGCAAAAATATACGATGTACTTAGGTGTGATTTAGGTAAATGAATGTTTTCGGGATTTTTTATTCCATACACTTCTTTTGGGTTGTAATTCAGGCTTTTCCCATTTTTATAACGCAAATTAGTTGAGGTGTTTTTATCGCCGATTACTTTTACCGGATTATTAACTCTAATGGTCCCGTGGTCGGTGGTGATAAATATTTTTACTTTCTCTTTTTGTAACTCTTTGATTAATGTAAATAAAGGTGAATGCTTAAACCACGACAGGGTTAAAGAACGGTAAGCGGGTTCGTCGTTTGCCAGTTCACGTATCATTTCAATTTCTGTACGGGCATGCGAAAGCATGTCGATATAATTGAAAACCAAAACATTAAGTTGGTTATTGAGGAAGTCTTGAATATTTTCTACAATTTTTTCGCCTGTTTTTAGATGACTAATTTTTTCATAATTGTATTTGTATTTTTTACCAAACCGTGCTAATTGTTTCTCGAGTAATTCATTTTCTTTTAAATTTTTTCCGCCCTCCTCTTCATCATTAAGCCATAATTTGGGGTATAATCGTTCAATTTCGGCAGGCATTAGTCCTGCAAAAATAGCATTTCTCGCGTATTGAGTGGCTGTGGGCAATATACTACAATATACTTCTTCTTTTTCAACCTTAAAAAATTCGCTAATAAATGGTTGTATCAATTTCCACTGGTCGTATCGGAAGTTATCTATGATTAAAACAAAAACTTTTTCTCCTTTATCCATTACAGGAAAAATACGTTCTTTAAACAAGTTAGGAGAAAGGAGTGGTTTATCAACATCTTTTTTGGAAAACCATGATTCATAATTCTTTTGGATAAATTTTCCAAACCCGTTGTTGACTTCATTTTTTTGCATCTGCAATACTTCCTGCATTCCGGAATCTTTATTTTCTTCTAATTCAAGTTCCCAGTACGTAATTTTTTTATATAATTCTGCCCAATCGTCAAAGGAATTGGCTTCGGAAATTTTTATTCCGATTTTCCCAAATTCCGATTGATAAGACGAAAGCGCTTTTTCCGAAATCAGCCGTTTGGTATCAATATTTTTTTTAATACTTAATAAAATTTGTTTGGGATTTACTGGTTTTATTAAATAATCAGCAATTTTAGAGCCAATGGCTTCGTCCATTATATTTTCTTCTTCGCTTTTCGTAATCATAATAACCGGGATCTCGGGTTTCTCTTCTTTAATCATATTTAATGTTTGTAAGCCGCTTAATCCTGGCATATTTTCATCGAGAAAGATGAGGTCAAAAATTTCTTTTTTTACTAATTCAATAGCATCATCGCCATTACTTGCTGTAACCACATCAAATCCTTTTTCTTGGAGAAAAATTATATGTGGTTTTAACATATCAATCTCATCATCTGTCCAAAGTATTTTTAACTGCTTCATTTGCAAAAAATATTTTTTTGTAATTAAAATTACAAATAATTATAATGATTATAAATAAAATGTGTGTTTTCCCTAATCGAGGTAATTGTTTCTAAAGAATATCAGATAATCTCCCACAGATTTCTCTTCAAGAAGTTTGTCAAGATTTTCTTGTGAGATTATAAAATATTGGAAATCCGCTGCCTCTATATCTGTAAAAATCGTTTTCTCCTCCATCTTGAACTGATTATAATATTCTTTAGCTTTTTGAGCATTTTTGAAATTTTTAACGGAAATAATTTCTATAAATTCATTTAAACTTTTATTTTCAATATCATAACTTTCCTGAATAAAGAAATCAAGGTTAAAGTTGATAAGGTTAAATTTTAACTGGTTGATATTTGCCGTTTTATTTATAGCTATTCCTAACAGATGTTTATCTGCTGGTTTGTATTGGTATATTTTAGCAATTTCTTCAAGGGTTTTCTGGGTTATTTCATCTTTTTCTTTATCGGCCATATCATCCTCTTTTGTTGTTTCGTCCATATCTTTAAATTGCTTAAGTTCGTTTTCGCGTATGGCCGCTAATAATTCTTCCGATGCATTAGCAACCGGATCTGCCGGGAATTCTTCAACAATTGTTTCCAACTCTTTTTTTATGGATGATACTCCATAAAGTTCTCCCATGGAAAGGGTATTTAAAAAACGGTATTTTGGGATATATTCTGTGTTTTGATATTTTTTAAATGCTTCATCGCATCGTTGAATAACCTCCCTGTATTGTTGTTTTTTATACAAATTTAACGTGGTAGTATAAAAAGTTTTCTTTTCCTGTTCTTCTTTTTCAAATTGTTTAAAATAGTTTGGATCGAGGAGGACTTTTGCATATTTTGAATCTGGATAATTTCTAATGATCATGTTTTTGTATATATCTGCCTGGTTTTGGTTGCCTTCTTGTTCGTAAACTTTATATAAGCTGTAATAGGCAGCAATTTTATAATCACTTTCGGGATAACGATCGATTAATTCTTTGTAAGCTTCAATGGCTAGTGGGAAGTCTTTTAAATCATTACGATATACTTCGCCTACATTATATAATGCATTTTGAATTTTTTTATGCGATACCTCCATGGCCGAATCGGTAAGTGGTAATTCAACCCGATAATATTCTGGTTTATTTTCATCCAGTCCCTTTTTGGGATCAAGAATTTCATCACTTATTTCTGATTGGGATAATTGTTCAACGCCTAGTACTTGTTTGCTGGATCTTCGCCAGTTGTCTTCCAGTTTCCGATCACCCCATTTTCTCCTAAACTCAGGTTCTCCAAAGCTCTTGGCGGTTTGATTATAAAAATACCATTTCCCGCTTTGATCATTTAATGCATAATTACGATTGCGATTGGTTGTATACATTCCCCGATTATCACCTTCTCTTTCTCTACGTTGCTGTTCAGCTTCCTCTGTTTTCCGTTGTTGAATAATTTGTTGAATGAACTTTTCCCGGTCATCTTCACTCATGGCAGCAACCCATTGTAAGCTATCCTGGTGTTGTACTGTTTTTAAGTTTTTTACCAATTTAGATAAATAGGTGTTTTTTCTTGATAATTCTCTGTATCCGGGGAATTCAGGATCAAGCGATACAACTGCACTGTCAAAATACGCTTGTGATTCCATGTATTTATGCTGATCGAAAAAAATATTTGCCAGGGACAGGTAAGTTAATCCTTTTTGGTTAGCATTACCCATACTGCTTTGCGCTGATAGTTGATAGTATTCTATTGCTTTTTGTACATTTTCCCGTTTCATTTCTAGCTCGCCCAAAGCATAATAGATCTGATCCTGATATTCATTATTTTTTTCGTTTTTAAGCATCTTTAATAATTCTGCTTCAATCGTTTTGCTACTACGATTGCTTCCTGAAAAAAGAGCAGCCCTTTTTATTTTCGCATTAAAAGCCATCTCATAGGGCGGATTCATTTTTATCACTTTTTCATATAATTTCGAGGCTTCATTTAATTGGTTTAATTCTTCTTTAATCTGTGCTTGAATAAAGGTAAGTCGTAATTTTTCTTTTTTCTTTTTGGCTTGATTTAATGCTTCATCAACAAATGGTTCAGCTTGTTTAACCATATTTTGCTTAAGATAAAAGTCTGCAGCTGTTAAATTACGTTCATACGTTAATTTCTCGGGATATTCAATATCGGTTAAAATCTGATCTAGATATTCTTTTGCTTCTCTAAAATCCTTTAATTCTACATTTGTTCTGATAAGCCAGTTATAAGCAAGATATTTTGCCTCTGGATCCTCATATTGATTAATAATATAATTAAAGGTTTGAATAGCACTTTGGTATTCCATTTGGTGAAAAAATGCTTTTCCCATTAATAGATAAGCATCATCGATAAAAATATTGTACTCATTTTTATTATAAAACTCCTTTTCTTTTGATGAGAGGAATCCTTTTCCCTGATCAGGTTTGACCGTTATGGAGTGCATTCTTATGGACTTACTTGATTTCTCTATTGTTCGGTCCATTTGTGGCTTTAGTCCGGTAGCAATTTCTTCATCGCCATATATAAATATCGGTAAAATTCTTGAATAATCATCCTGATAATTTTCCTTGTATTTTTTTACCCCCTCTTTATAACTTTCGCCTCCATTAAAGAGGATGTTATATTTTGTGGTTAATGCATGATAAAAACGGTTTAACCCTGTGTTTTTCTGTGTTGAACAACTCACCAGAAAAGTCAATATCAGTAAACTAAAAAAACAGTTTCTTTTTATTCTTGTCACAAACACAATAATATTTTATTTTGCTAAAATAACTCAAATTTTAAACAAATAGTATGTAATTAGATGAATTTACTGTATATTCTTTTCAATTAAATTCATAACCGGAAAACGGTTAATGATAAAGGAGGTCAAAAGTAGTAAATAAGTACCCATTTAACGAAAAAAGATTATTTATAATAAATAAAAAAATAAGACGGGAAATGGTTTAATTATTTAATATATTTTTTTTTTAATATTGTATTTAATTAACCTTTAAGTTGAAATTGTCAAAACATTTTTAAAACACTCAAATAGATTTATTAACTATATTAAAACACTTTAGTAATCAAGTAATTAACCAAAATTAATCCGGTATGAAAAAGATTTACATTTTTTTTGTACTTATATTTTTTGTAAGTACACAATTGTTGTATAGTCAAACAAAGATCAGTTTACAGAACTCAAAAGATT
>JAYEKP010000148.1:0-11650 GCA_034661075.1 Bacteroidota bacterium | reverse complement strand
TTGTCCTCCTTGGCGGATTTTTTATTCTTTTCTATGTCCCCAAGCTGGTATTTATTATTTTTCACCTTGCCGACGATATGATGCATATCGTGAAATTATTGGTGCATAAATTTTCTGCTAATGGCAATATTCCTGTTTCGGGGGATGTACAAGAAATATCCAGAGCAAAATTTTTAACCCAAATAGGGATTATTACAGCAGCGATTCCTTTTGCCTCTATTTTATATGGAATGGCTAAAGGGCGTTTTAATTTCAGAATTTCTCATGAAAAATTATCCTTCAAGAACCTCCCCGCATCTTTTGATGGTTTTAAAATTATTCAGATATCTGATATCCATATTGGAAGTTTTTATGGCCATGAAGGACAGGTAAAAAAAGCTGTAGAACTTATTAATGAACAAAATCCGGATATGATATTATTTACCGGTGACCTGGTAAATAATTTTGCAGAGGAGCTTAACGGCTGGATTCCCATATTTAAGAAGATGAAAGCTAAGTACGGAATGTACTCCATCCTGGGAAATCATGATTATGGCGATTATTATGACTGGAAAGATGAAGATGAGAAGATAAAGAATCTGGAACGTATAAAACAAGCACACCGGGATATTGGTTTTAAACTGCTATTAAATGAAAGCAGCGAAATAGAAATAAACCATGAAAAATTTACTCTAATTGGAATTGAAAATTGGGGCTTGCCTCCTTTTCCGCAATATGGCGATTTAAAATTGGCCATGCATGGATTAGAAGAATCGGGGTTCAAGCTATTAATGTCGCATGATCCATCGCATTGGGATGCCGAAGTTATAAAAGATACGGATATTGATCTAACCCTTTCGGGACATACCCATGGAATGCAATTTGGAATTAATATTGGCAAAAAACAGTGGAGCCCCGCTAAATTTAAATATCCGCGATGGGCAGGTTTATACCGGGAAAACAATCAATATTTATATGTTAACCGTGGTTTTGGATATATCGGTTTTCCCGGTCGTGTGGGTATGCCACCGGAAATAACGGTAATTGATTTGAAAAAAGGATAAAAAAATTGGGCTATCAATTTTTACGACAGCCCAATTTATTAACTAAATAATTATTTTAGCCCCAGGTGCTATAATGTTCTTCTAAACCTGTAAAGAAAGACTCAAGATCAGTAGCAAAACTTTCAAAATAAGGCAATGCTGATTCTGTTGAACCATCTGAATAAACAAAAACAATATCTATTGCTTGTGTATTTTCATTTATCGCTAATTCAATATCAGCAGCTTTAACACCATCAACACTTACATTTGCATCAAATTCCTTATTTAATGCTGCAACTAACTCTTCAGGAGTGTTATATGGATAAGGCTCCTCTTCCATATCCTCAAATATTTCTTCAATAGTTTTAGCATTAATGCTTACATTAAATCTAACATTAAAAAACTGAAGATACCCATTTATTGTTAATGGAGTGTCGTCTAACTCAGGTTCTTCAAAAAAGGCAGAAAGTCCAGTTGAAAATAGTTGACTATTATCAAAAATAATTGAAGCGCCTACACTAGCATTGTTCCCTGAATTGCTAAAATCAACGGTAAACTCAAATGGTGTTAAATAAACACTTACATCCATACTGGTTGGTTCTCCAGCAGTTTCACCGCTTGTAATCCAATTAGCATTCATTGAAATATCAACCACCCTAACATCATTTACATATATATCAGCTATAATTGTTGTTGGCTCATACGAAGTATAGGTACCATAATCATCTGTTTCGGTAATTTCAACATCTTCATAAGTGTGAATGGTTAATGTGGCATTATTTGTCTGACTACCTTCTGTTGGATATTCAATAATAATTTTATCCGGAGGAGTATTGCTTTGAATATCCCAATTTTCATCTGTTGCATTCCATGTATAAGTTCCTACCCAGGCATTAAAATCAAAACGATTTTCCGCAATAGCCTTTTCATTTGATTTTAATTCCAGATAATTAGCAGGTAGCAAATACTTTTGAATATTTTTAAAAACATCTGAATCTGAATAGTCAGTCGATTTAACAACCGCAAAAGGGTTTGGCTTTATCATTAAAGCATTTAAAGCAGCCATTCCGTCAGAGCTTTCCATCTCGTTCATGTAAGTTGACATGTCTGTACTTACCTGTTCTAATTCGGCTTTTGCCTCATCGGGTGATAAAGTCTCATCCTCATCATCGTTACAGGCAAAAAATAATACGGATGCCATCATAAGCATCATGGCTAGAATTTTTTTCATGTTCTTCATAATTTATCTCGTTTTGGTTAGTAATTCCTTTTATTGATATAGATGTAAAAATGCATATAAAGGTTTCGTTCAAATGGTATTATTATAACAAATAATATATACACAATTTATGGACTCAAATTGTTCAAAATACAACTACAACTATTATGCCAAATGTTTAACACTATAAAAAATCGTGTCATAAAAAACGATGACACGATTCCATACATTTTATCTAAAACAAATTATTGCATAACTTAACGATTAAAAACAATGTTTTTTTTAATTCATAAAGAAATCAACCACATTGCCAAATTTTTTGCTTGGCACTTTAAAAAATTCGGTATATTTACATTTAGTACAGGTAACAGTTGTAAATTTTACATTCTGAATATTAAACAACTTCATCATAAAACTTCCGGTTGTTCTTATTTCGCTTAATTCGTAGGCCCTGCAATTGCATTTCGGACATCTGTAATTATAGTTTTTATACATGATATAATGTTATTTAAAATTTTGCTTTAAATGTTCACACAGAGTAACCGCTTTATCAATCATTGATTTATCGAGCATCCAACTAAGAGACATAAAAACCGATAAATATTGACGACCTTTTAGCTCGTCGGTAAACTCAGGATTAATTTCGTTATATCCAATATGTAGTAAGTCTTCGGAATTCAGGAAATCCTGAATCTCCATTTGAATTCTACCACTACTTAGCAACTTATGGGTATCCATTTCATGATTGGTCTCGACATAAACCTTATTATCAAAACTGCTGTTGCCGGTTCTGAAGCGTTGGGCATTTTTTTTAAAACTTAATTTATCAAAAATATTTCTTTTTCTAATAAGCAAGCGATAGTTATAATTACCATCAACAGGTATAAATATTCCGCTATAAGTTCTGTATTTATCAAAATCCCCCTCCCCTGATTTATTTGATATAAAATAGATATTCTTCAATTCACTAATCTTTATAATTACTCTTCGGATATAATTCCCATATCGAATATTTATTGCCTTTTCGTATACGTAAATATCCCAATTTTCTCTTTTAGCAATTTCTCTTAAAATATCTTTGGGTAATTTTTCTTCATCCATTTATTTAATTTTTTAATTATATTTTAAAAATTTCTCTTTTAGTAATCAATTTTTTTTATATAGAAAACATTTCATTCAACATTCTCTGTTTTTATTTTTCTGAAAAAATGTCTGGTCGAAAGGACAATGATGAGTAACACCAAATGAATGGCAGCCATAATTACCGGATGAGGAGTAAATATAATTGCAAAATTTACCGATGCATGAAAAAGGATTAATATCAAAACGTTTCCATTCGTTTTATTAAAGAACCAGGTGCTAATAAAAGAAGCAATAAATGTCCAAATTACTACAGCCGGAATATTTTGTATTGTATAATTTTCAACCAATGTAAAATAACCAATATGCCAAACAGACCAAACTATCCCTATAAATAATGATGCCTTAAAAGGATTGTATTTCATTTGCAATTTTTTAAGAGCAAAGCCACGCCAGCCGACTTCCTCGCCAATTCCTGCATAAAATATAATGGAAAACAAAAACAAAGGAATAAGAACAACCAGATTGATATCAGGCAGTTCTATTTGTGCCGGGAATAATTTGGTGGAAATCAACACTCCTGCTAATTTCAAAGCAGGATATAATGCAATAGCTAAAATATACCAAAAAACTTTTGTTTTGGGTATATTTACGAGTCTGTCAATCGAATTAGCTCCTTTGTTTACGAATATTTGTATGATGAAGTATATAAAAGTAAGTGAAATAATTACCGATATCATAGGATTTTCAGAGAGTAATTGAGTTATTTTATATTGATAATATTTATCACCATATAGCAAAGCAATTATAATTATACAAAGGAGTACAGCAATAAATGGCAGATAGGATTTTATTTTAACAGGTTTATCATTAGGTCTGTTTATTACTGTTAAAATGATTGCTACGAAGGCAGGTGCGAAGTATCCAAACTGGATTAACACCATTTTAATTGTCCTACTTTGCTCCTTTGCTATAGACCACAACAATACGGATATTATGATAGTCAAGATACTAAAAGCAAGAAACTGATATTTTGTGAAGAATGTTTTCATACTATTTTTTTATGATTAAACAGCTAAATTTTGGCCAATTGTTTTCATACTTCGTTTTCTTATCAATGGCTATCTATAAGATTATATCTTTTTAATGGCAAGCAACTCCCTGCTATTAGGGGCAAAATGAAATTCAACTTTATCCTTTTCTTTCACCTTATCCCACAACTCTTTATCAACTCTATATTTCACATTTTCAACAATAATGGCATAATTGGTAAAAGCATTCATTTCTTTATAAAAAGCACTTTTTTTACCATTGGTTGAAAATCCGGCCGAACTACCAGCCTCAAAATCTTTCTGTGCTGTCTTTTTATCAATCGTTTGAATAAGAACATCTTTTTCTCCGGTTCTTAAATCACTCCAAAACTTTCTATTGGCCAGCCTTAATATAATTAAACTCATCAAAATCCCTGCAGGAGTTAAATAAATAAGACCTCCCTCTTCATTTTTAAGAATGGTTATAATCCAAGGGGCCAAAGAAACCAAAAACGTCATAAAGCTAATGATAAATCCAACCCTTGCCGAAGCTTTTAACTTCTTCCGGTCTTGTGGGGTTAATTTTCTTTTCATAAAACATATTCAGGTTAATAAAGTATTTGATTCATTAAAAAACTACCGGTTTATTATCTTGAAATAGTTATTCATTCTCGGCAGAATTATTTTTATTAGTCTTCAATCTTCCTGCTTCTTTTAAAGCCTTCGTAACAATCCACTCTAACTGACCATTTGTACTGCGAAATTCATCCGCAGCCCATTTCTCGAGTGCTTTCATCTTTTCTTCACTCATCCGCAGTACAAATGATTTCTTTTTAAACATTTTTTTTAATGATTTAAAGTTCCTGCATTAACAACTGGCCGTGCTGATTCATCAGAACAAAGCACAACCATCAAATTACTCACCATGGCGGCTTTATCATCCTGGTCCATTTCAATAATTTTTTGTTCTGAAAGCTGTTCCAAAGCCATTTCAACCATACTCACAGCACCTTCTACAATTTTATGGCGTGCAGCTACAACTGCTGTAGCCTGCTGTCGACGTAACATAGCGCTGGCAATTTCTTCCGAATAAGCAATATAATTAATTCTTGCTTCAATAACATGGATACCGGCCATATCAAGCCGCTCAACAATTTCTTTTTCCAACTCATTATTTACTTCTTCCTCACCCGAACGTAAGGTTATTTCCGCATCTTCATCTTCAAAATTATCGTAAGGATACTGACCTGCCAATTTTCTTAATGCGGCTTCACTTTGCACAACAACAAAATGTTCAAACTCATCAACTTCAAATACAGCTCTAAAAGTATTCTCTACTTTCCAAACTAAAACAACGCCTATCTTAATAGGATTTCCCACTTTATCGTTAACTTTTATCGGGTCACTGTCAAAATTTCTCGCACGCAATGAAATTTTTCGTTTCGTAAAAAAAGGGTTTACCCAAAAAAATCCATTTTTTTTAGTAGTTCCTTTGTAGGCCCCAAATAAAACAAAAACACCAGACTCGTTTGGATTAATAATAACAAATCCGATACAAAGAAAAGCCCCAAGTAGAATCATAAAAATAAACCAGGGATTCCGCAAAAAAATCATTCCGGCTAGACCGACACCGACAAGTAAAAGGTTTAGAATTAACATTGCATAACCCGATGCTGCTGAGTATTCTTTTTCTTGATTCATAATTTAATTTTTTAAAGTTAGTTTAATATCATTTTGATATCACAATAATATTAACATAATTTATAATACACAAATTTTCAGATAAAAAAATGGGGCAACTTTCATTACCCCATTCATCGAATGACTTAACCCATAACCTAAAAATCCTTATCTTGGGAAAGTGCAATAATTCGATTTACCAGCTTATCGGGAGCTTTTATTATATCCCTGTTTAAAATATTTTCCACATCCGAAAATTCTTTAAAATCAGTGGACAAAAAATTTTCGTTGGGTACATTATCTTTATTCAAATTATCATAAAGATAGAATAGCGTAAATGTTTTTCCCATAGGCATAATCTTGTTTTATTTTGAAAACGCAAAGGAGACAACATTTATTATATCAACTTAAATATTATTGATACGTAAGGCTCAAATTTTTCTCTTCAATCATTTTTCGAAGATTAATCAAAGCATATCGCATACGTCCCAATGCGGTATTAATACTTACATTTGTTTGCTCTGCAATATCTTTAAAACTCAGTCCAACATAATGTCTCAACAAAACCACTTCTTTTTGTTCTTCGGGTAAAAAATCAACCAGTTTACGTACATCATTACAAACCTGATCTTGGATAATATTATCCTCTATGGTTTTTTCAGAAAATTTATTTGAATTAAACAAATCCGTTTCATATTCATCATTCGAATAAGTTTTCAATTGTTTTTCTTTCCGGAAATAATCAATAATTAAATTATGAGCAATCCGAATGACCCAAGAAATAAATTTCCCGTTTTCCTGGTATTTACCAGATTCCAACGATTTAATAACTTTAATAAAAGTATCCTGAAAAATATCATTCGCCAAATGCTCATTTTTTACCATTAATAAAATATAGGTATAAACTTTATCTTTGTGGCGTTTGATTAAGGTTTCGATACTGGATTGATTGCCTTTAATGAACTGCTTTACAAGCTCATGATCTGAAAATCCTGATGCTTTCAAAACAACCTCCTTTTTATTTATGTATTAAAAAAGGTAAAGGTTTAATCGATAATCAATCCTCCGAAGTTTTGGTTAGTAATTCAAATTTTTTAAACTAATTTAGCGCAATTAAATAAAAATTTTGGTTAAATCAAAACCATTTGATATTTGTTAACATTCTTTAAGTAATTTTCTTTCAATTATTATGCCAGATAAAAATCAATATATCGTTATAAAAGGAGCAAAAGTTCACAATCTTAAAAATATAAGTTTAAATATACAACGCGATAAATTCATTGTCATTACTGGTGTTTCAGGTTCAGGGAAATCGTCACTTGCTTTTGATACGATTTATGCCGAAGGGCAACGGCGTTATGTAGAAAGCTTATCATCATACGCAAGGCAATTTTTAGGAAAAATTAATAAACCCGATGTAGAATATATTCATGGCATTCCTCCTGCCATTGCTATTGAGCAAAAGGTAAATACACGAAATCCTCGTTCAACGGTTGGAACATCTACCGAAGTATATGATTACTTAAAATTATTGTATGCACGTATAGGAAAAACATACTCTCCTTTGTCTGGAAATATTGTCCAACGACACACAGTTACAGATGTGGTAAACTATCTCTTAACATTTAAGGAAGGAACCAAAGCACTTATTTTATCTCCTTTGTTATTACAAAATGGAAAGAATTTGGCCGATTATCTTAAAATGCTTTTAAATGAAGGTATTAATAGAATTGAACAAAACAATAAAGTCTACAAAATTAGTGAAATAACGAAAGATCCATCTATTATAGTCAAAAATAAACCATTAAATGTGGTTATTGACCGTATAGTTATCAAAAATGAAGAAGATTCTTTGAGTCGTTTTGCCGATTCGGTTCAGTTAGCTTTTGACGAAGGAAAGAACAAATGTATTATCACTGTTTACCAGGATAACACACTAATTAAGAAAGAGTTTTCAGGTAGCTTTGAGGCTGATGGTATTGAATTTGAAGAACCAACCGTAAACACGTTTAGTTTTAACAATCCGGTTGGAGCATGTCCACGTTGCGAAGGGTATGGCAAAATTATTGGTATCGACGAGGACCTGGTGATCCCGAATAAAAGCCTATCGGTCTACGAAGATGCCATTGCTTGCTGGCGTGGTGATAAAATGCAGGAGTGGAAAAATCAATTGATTTATCATGCCGATAAATTTAATTTTCCCATCCATAAACCTTTTTATGACTTATCGGAAGAACAAACACTTTTACTTTGGACCGGCAACAAATATTTTAAAGGATTAAACCGCTTTTTTGAATATTTAGAGCAAAAAAAATACAAAATCCAGTATCGTGTAATGCTTTCGCGCTATCGCGGAAAAACTACCTGCCCTGATTGTAGAGGAACACGCTTAAAAAAAGAAGCTTCGTATGTTAAAATCAATCATAAATCGGTTCAAGATTTAGTGTTGATGCCTTTAGATGAGTTATATGCTTTTTTCAAAAATTTAAAATTAAGTAGTTATGAACAGGAAGTTTCCAAACGAATTTTAGTTGAAATATATAGTCGATTAGAATTTTTACTCAATGTAGGGTTAGGATATTTAACCTTAAACAGGTTATCATCTACGTTGTCTGGAGGTGAATCGCAACGAATAAACCTGGCCACATCATTAGGAAGCAGCTTAGTGGGTTCATTATACATTCTTGACGAACCAAGCATTGGGCTTCATTCAAGAGACAATCACAGGCTTATAAAAGTGCTTAAACAATTGCAGGATATTGGCAATACGGTTATTGTAGTTGAACATGATGAGGAAATTATTAAATCAGCAGATGAAATCATTGATATTGGACCAAGAGCCGGAAGATTAGGTGGTGAAATTATTTTTCAGGGCAACCATAACGAAATACTAAAAAGTAAAAAGAGCCTTACCGCTGACTATTTAACGGGCAGGAAACATATTGAAATCCCAAAACTACGACGAAAATGGAATAATTACATACAAATAACCGGAGCGCGTGAAAATAATTTAAAAAATATTGATGTAAAATTCCCTTTAAATGTGTTAACTGTTGTTTCAGGCGTTAGTGGATCAGGAAAATCAACTTTAGTTAAAAACATTCTTTTTCCTGCGCTAAGCAAGATGATCATGGGAACCGGAGAAAAGACGGGCAAGTTTGATAAAATATCTGGTGATATAAAACAACTTAGTAGCATTGAATTTGTAGATCAAAATCCTATTGGACGGTCATCCCGTTCCAATCCGGTTACCTATTTAAAAGCATACGATGAAATTAGAAAATTATATGCCGACCAACCGGCATCAAAAATAAATCATTTTAAACCGGCTCATTATTCGTTTAATGTTGATGGAGGAAGATGTGAAGAATGTCAGGGTGAAGGTGTTATAAAGGTAGAAATGCAATTTATGGCTGATGTTACTTTAATTTGTGAAAGTTGTCAGGGAAAACGATTTAAAGAAGAAATACTGGAAGTAAAATATCGCGATAAAAACATTTCCGATGTTTTAGAGATGACAGTAAATGAAGCGATAGAATTCTTTAGTGCAGGTAAAGGAACTACCGAGAATAAAATTGTTGATAAATTAACCCCTTTAGCTAATGTTGGTTTAGGATACATAAAATTAGGACAATCATCGAGCACGCTCAGCGGTGGTGAAAGTCAAAGAGTTAAACTTGCTTCTTTCCTAAGCAAAGAAAATGCAAAACAATCTACTCTTTTTATTTTCGATGAACCTACAACAGGATTACATTTTCATGATATCAATAAATTGCTTGATGCTTTTAATGCTTTAATTGAACGCGGGAATAGCATTTTAATTATTGAACATAATATGGAAATTATAAAATCAGCCGATTGGATTATTGATCTTGGCCCAGAAGGTGGATATCAGGGAGGTTCAGTTATTTTTGAAGGGACTCCTGAAGAGTTGATAAAAAATAACCAATCCTATACAGCCAGATTTTTAAAACCCAAGATGCTTAACAAATAGCGATCCATCAAAACATAAAAAAGCCTGTACTTCCATACAGGCTTGATAAAAAATAATATAATTAATTAATTTCTTAATTAGTCGTTTTCTTTAATACCACACATTATTGCTACGCATCCACTAATCAGTTCGTCGGATTCTTCTTCGCTATGTTTTACTCTAAGAGAGATAATAAGTTGCTGACTGGATTCAAGCTTAAAATCCCAAATTTTAGAATAATTATTTTTTCTATTATCATAAAGTACATTGCGATTTACATCAAGCACCTGAAATTCAATATCAGGAAGAGATTCAGAACCACAAATGTATATTCTATAATTCTGCCCGGCATAAAATGTTTTATACAATTCGGCATCTTCACCTTCGGTAAGAATTGCAGCATTATAATTTCCATCATGGGTATAAGGTGATAATTCTAATTTACATATTTTCTTGGCAAAACTTTTACACTGTGAAATGCCCGAAAATGGTATCAGAGCTAATACTGTTAAGATAATTATTGCCTGGTATATTTTTTTCATAACAGAGGATATTTTATAATGTAAAATTATTTCGTATTACTTTCACTTGTTCTTTTAATTGGTTAAAAGTATTTAGACTCATTTTAACCTTGGTAGTAGATTTAAGCGTTGTAACATTTGTTTCCTCATCAGTTACTGGTTCAATTTCAGATGATGTTATCTCAATCTTTTCATAAATTTGTTTAATTTGATCTACTTGAGAAATAATATTTCTTACATCATCGTTATCCTTATTTTCTTCTAAAAGATTGTATACTGTTGAAAGAGTTAGCTTTTGATCAACAATACGTTTAACCAATTCATTATTTTCCAAATCAACATCAGGACCTACTAAATTTGTTGCAATATATAATCCTTCAACCCATCCTCCTACAAGAACGATAACAGACATTGCTTGTCTGTCATTTTCTTCGAAAAAAGAACTTGAATTCATTATGGTTTCAGAAATAATATCCATAATGATATCGCGGTTGTTGATATTTGCTTCTAATCGATTAACTGTTTCTTCATCAATGACATTTAAGATACCTAAACCTTCTGCCATTTTTTTTGCAGCATCCATATAATTTATGGTTGCCTGGGTTTGATCAAATAAACTGGCATAACTCAAATCGGTAGTATAAACACCAAGGTTTAGTGCCATACTTTTATTGGTAACATACTTACTCACATTTTCGGTAGGATTTAATATTTCTTCGTTGTATTTCGCTCCTGACTGTTTAAGAATCATTGCAGTTTCTAAAGGAGACGGAAGCGAATAAAAAATTTCTTTTACCGTTTTTACATCTTGAACCAGCTTTTCATCAATGGCTAAAGAATCAATGGTAACCACTTCATCTGTTTCTTTTTCTTTTTCTTTTTCCTTATCGGAAGAGCAGTTGGTTAACAATGGAATTGCTATAACAATTGCCATTAAGTAAAAGGTGCTACGAAATAATTTGATATTCATAATTTGTTGTTTTATTTATTGTTACCAATGAGAACAATTTTTAGTAAAATTAACACTTTTTTTTAAAAATCAAAATTTTAATTTATGTATACCAATTTATAGTTTAGCCTATATACGTATAGACGTTTATAAATTGGTTATGAATTATTCTCAT
>JAYEKP010000147.1:0-11771 GCA_034661075.1 Bacteroidota bacterium | reverse complement strand
ATCATCGAAAATGTGGAGAAGCACATGCTGAGGTAAATGCAATAAATGCAGTAAAAAATAAAGAGTTACTACAAAAATCGACCCTTTATGTTAATCTTGAACCATGTTCACATTATGGAAAAACACCACCCTGTGCTAATTTAATTGCACAATTAAAAATTCCGGAAGTTGTTATTGGAACTATTGATACAGCCTCACATGTTTCTGGCAAAGGAATTGCAATTTTAAAACAAGCTGGATGTAAAGTTACGGTTGGTGTGCTTGAAAAAGAATCGCGAGAAATAAACAAACGATTTTTTACTTTTCATGAAAAAAAGCGCCCATACATTATTTTAAAATGGGCTGAAACATTGGATGGCTTTATTGATGTTTTACGTGCCAAAGATCATCCTATTAACCCCATCTGGATTACAAATGAATTTTCGAAAATGCTTGTGCATAAATGGCGGGCCGAAGAACAAGCCATTTTAATTGGGACCAATACAGCAACAGCCGATAATCCTTCGTTAACAACACGTAACTGGCCGGGAAAGAATCCTCTTCGTATTGTATTTGATCGAGATTTAAAGCTATCATCAAATTTAAATATTTTTAATAAAGATGCCGAAACAGTTATCGTTGCTGATAATTTAATGAAAAATAAATTAAATAAAAAATTTCATTCAAATATTGGTATCTTATTTGTAAATTATAGTCAGGGTTTTGATAAACAAATCTTTGAATTTTTTGTAAAACAAAATATACAATCCATAATTATTGAAGGGGGTGCAAAAGTATTAAATTATTTTATTAATAATGATTTATGGGACGAAGCCCTTGTTTTTGTGGGGAATAAAAGATTTGTAAAAGGAGTTTCTGCCCCACCAATTAGTGGTAAATTTATTGAAGAAGAAATATTGGGTAAAAGTAAACTTCGTTTAATCAAAAATAAATCGATATTTAATAATAATTAACAAAGGGTTGTCATAAAAATTTTAAAATTATTAAAAGCTTTTGTAAATTTGATAAAACTAATTTATTAACAACTTAACCAAAAACCAATTAAAGCTTAATCATATGGAAAGAAAAATTAACCGTTCCATTATTCTTACCGCACTATTTATTGTATTAATTTCGTTTGTACAGTGCAGTCCGAAATTATACAGTACGGGTAAAGAATTTGCAGCTTCTGGAAATTATGAAGATGCAATCGCTCAATTTACAAAATTAATTGAGGAGAATCCTGAATATACAGATGCTTATGTTGCACGAGCTGAAGCTTATGAGAAGATTGGAGAAAAGACTGAGGCCGCCAGCGATTATAAAAGAGCTACTACTTTTGAAAGTAAAGACAAATCTATTTTCTACAACGCCGGCCGATTGTATTATGAATTAGAGCAATACGAAGAAGCCATTCCTATGCTATCAAAGGTTACCACATTAGATAAAAAGCATGTTGATGCATACCGACTTAAAATGGAGTCTTATATTGCCCTTGAACAGTACGATAAAGCCTTGAAAGAAAGTAATGAGTTATTAAAATTGCAGGAAACAGCAAATAACTACTATCGCAGAGGGTTTATTAACGAGAAGTTGACTAATTATAATCAAGCTGAAACTGATTTTAAAAAATCAATTGAAAAAGCTCCGGGTGTTATCGATGGTTATGTTGCTCTTGCCGATGTTTTGTATAAGTCGAAAAAGCTAGACGAATCTCTTGCTAACTGTAATAAAGCATTGCAAATTGACGATAAAAGCAAACAAGCATTGTGGATCAGAAGTAAAATTTATAAAGAAAAAGTTGATTACCCCAATGCGATTAACGATTTATCCAAAATGATTATTTTTTCACCCGATGATGAAGAAGCATTCTTTACAAGAGGCATATATTATCAGGAGTTTAATCAACATCAGAGTGCGATAAACGATTTTAGTAAGGTGATATCGTTAGATCCTGAAAATGCGTTAGCTTATTTTCACCGGGCAAAATCCAATGAAGAAATTACCCAATATCAGAAAGCTGTGAGCGATTATAAAAAGTACCGTGAACTATCTGACGATAATAGCGAAGAGGCTAAAGAACGATTGGAAACGGTAAAAAACAGATTATATGAACTCAATCGGGAAGGGAATAAACCCGTTATTACCTTTTTAGAACTTGCAGAAAGAGAAGGCCAAAAAATTAATGTAATTGAGGATGCTGCTGAAGTTACCTTAAAAGGAGTTATAGCCGATGAAAGCGATTTAAAATATGCTAAAATTGAAGATCAGGATGTAACTTTTGATGAAGAAGCCGAAAACAATGAATTTACAGTTACCGTAAATGTTAAAGATAAAGATGCTATTTCAGTTACTGTGGCCGATGTTTATAATAATGTGTTGGCCACTACCTATAAACTAAACCGAACAGAAATTAATCCGCCAGAGATTAGCTTAATAGCTCCTTATGCATCATCTACAGGGGAAATTTATTTGGATGTTGATAACCGAAAACTTTATGTTGAAGGACAAGTAAACGATGAAAGCAAGATTAAAAGTATTATTGTGGATGAAATGACAGCCAGCTATTCTGTAGATGCTACTAATCCTGAGTTTTTTGCCACTATCGATATAGCTAACAAAAATCGATTTGTAATTAAAGCTCAAGATATTTATGGAAATATTACCGAACAGGAATATACATTAAATCGTGAGGCGCTTGAGATCTCACAAGAAAATCCAATGGGAAAAACCTGGGTAGTATTTATTGAAAATTCGGATTATGAAACATTTGCCAGCCTTGATGGCCCTATAAAAGATGTTAGTATGATGAAAGCTGCATTGGCAAATTATAAAATCCATAATATTATTCATAAACAAAATATGGCCAAAGCAGAAATGGAACGATTTTTCTCCATTGAATTGCGTGATTTGGTAAGAAGTAATAATGTAAATTCTTTGCTGGTTTGGTATGCCGGCCATGGAAAATTTATAAATGATGTTGGATATTGGGTGCCTACAGATGCAACACGCGATGATGAATTTACATATTTTAATATCAATGCGTTAAAAGCAGCATTGCAATCCTACTCAAAGTTTGTTACACACACGCTGGTTATAACCGATGCTTGTGAATCAGGGCCAACATTTTACCAGGCTATGCGATCAGGATTGAAAGAAAGAGATTGTGGCGACTGGGAAGCTACTAAGTTTAAATCCTCTCAGGTATTTTCTTCAGCGGGTTATGAATTAGCTGTTGACCATTCTCAATTTACCAGGACTTTTGCTAATGCATTAAGAAATAATCCTAATGCATGTTTACCCATTGAAAATGTTGTATCTAAAGTAACTGTTGCAGTAGCTAAAGATGGAATGCAAAAGCCTCAGTTTGGGAAAATTGATGGACTGGAAGATGAAGGAGGAACATTTTTCTTTATTGCAAAAGACAGATAAATAAACGTCCTATGATTTTTGAAAAAAAAATAATGAATAAAAAAGTTATTCGCACTTTTTTGCGGATAACTTTTTTTTATACAGCATTGTTGCTGTGGAATTTTCCCTTATCAGCACAAACGTATTATTTCGACTATTATAGCGTAAAAGAGGGGTTGGCACAATCGAAAGTTTACGATTTAGTGCAAGATTATCAAGGATATCTTTGGATTGGTACCGAAAGTGGAATATCCCGGTTTGATGGCGTAAATTTTATCAATTATACTGCCGAAGACGGAATTGCCGAAGGAGGGATAAAAGCGTTGTATAAAGATTCTAATCAAAAAATTTGGATGGGCCATAAAACCGGAGCCATTACTTTGCTTGATGACGAAAAAATGATGATTCATCCTATTAGTGAATTTATTAATGCTGAAATAACCTCTTTTTTGTACGATAAAAATGGCATATTGTGGATTTCAACCCTTGGCGATGGGTTAATAAAACTCGAAGATCCTTATAATTTAACCGATAGCTTAAAATACGATCATTTTAAGGGGAGAACCTTAAGTGATCAGGTTTTTTCGGGAATTATTGCAAAAGATTCCATATTTTTTATTACAGATGCAGGAATCCTAAAATATGATCCAACACAAAACTCTTTTGAACGATATATGCCTGAAGGGTTAACCACCTATTTTCAGATAACTTCCATGTTAGAAGATAAAAACGGAGATTTGTGGTTTGGTACTTATCATGGCGGGTTATATAGATATATTCAGGAACAACAAAAATTTAAAATTTATGATTCGAGAGAAAAATTAGCTAATAATTGGATTAGTACCATTGCTGAAGATCGTAACGGCAATATATGGGTAGGAACGTGGGGAGGGGGAATTACAAAAATCTCTGAAGATGGGTTAAAAACTTTTGATAAAAGCAATGGACTGGATGATCATAAAATTTGGAAAATTATTCAGGATGTTGAAGGGAATATATTAATTGGAACCAATGAGCATGGACTGGCCATTTTTAAGGGTGAGAAATTTGTTACATTCGGTGTTGACGATGGATTAATTGATCAACAGGTATGGGCTATTACCCAGGATAAAGATGGGAAATACTGGTTTGGTACCAACAATGGAATTTCTGTTTTTTCTCCTCAGGTTTCGGGCAAGAAATTTTTACATTATAGCGATAAGTCTCATTCCATAGGAAGTCAAATAAGATTTTTAAAAAATGATAATCATGGGAACATCTGGTTAGGAACCAATGATAATCGCGTGAGTATGTTTAACTATAAGACCGGAAGGTTTGAGTATAATCCGGTGATCATCGTTATATCCGAACGGATCAGGTTACGGCGATGGATATCGATAAAAATAATCAGCTATGGGTAGGCACCATGGAAGGGTTAATATATTATGATATTGATGAGAATAAAAGTCAGCTACTCACTCAGATGCATGGATTAAATTCATCTGATATTACCGCCCTTTATGCCGATTCAAAAGGAAGAATATGGGTCGGCTTAAATTATGGTAAAGGTTTAAATGTAATTAAAGATACCTCCTTTAAAAAAATTGATATGGAGGGCTTATTTACACCTAAATGTATAACCGAAGATAAGGATGGGAATATATGGATTGGAACCAATACCAAAGGTGTTTTTGTTTGTGACGGAGAGAAAATCATTAAACATTATACCCAGAATGATGGTTTGTTATCTAATTTAATTACTTTGTTAAATGCAGATAACAATAATAATATTTATATTGGAACAAGTAGTGGTTTAAATAAAATCGACCACGAAGGGAAAATACATACCTATACTGGGAAAAGTGGGTTTACGGGCATTGAAGCAAAAGATAATGCCACCTTTTTAGATACAGATGGGAATTTATGGTTTGGTACTGTTGAAGGAGTTATTAAATATCAACCCGCTTTAGATGTAGAGTTACCACAGGAGCCACTAACGCATATTTCTCGTCTTAGAGTAAACCTTAATGACCGAGAAATGATTCCTGGACAGAAATTTAATTTTACCGAGAATTCATTCATTTTCGATTATAATAGTGTTTGCCTAACTAATCCCGATGCGGTTAGGTATCAAATAATGTTAGAGCCTGCTGATAAAGAGTGGAGGCCCGTTACCACTCAAACGGTGACAAACTACTCCTCACTGCCGCCGGCAAATTATACTTTTAAGGTTAAAGCCCGGAATAGTGATGGTGTTTGGAATGAAGAGCCAATAACCTATTCTTTTATCATAAAACCTCCGTTTTATAAATCATGGTTGTTTATTCTATCGGTCATAATATTAGGACTAATTATCATTATTACCTATATAAAAGTACGCGAAAAAAATCTTATTAAGGAAAAGAAAATCCTGGAAGAAAAAGTACGCGAAAGAACCGCTGAAGTTGTACAAAAAAGTGAGGAGCTGGAAAAGAAAAATAAAGATATTACCGACAGTATTCGATATGCACAAAGAATACAGGTTGCTGTATTGCCTCCCGAAGTTCCTTTTAAAAAAACATTTGTGTTTTTTAAACCCAAGGATATTGTAAGTGGTGATTTTTACTGGTTCGAAACGTTTGACGATAAAGAAATGATTGCCGCAGTGGATTGTACAGGACATGGTGTGCCTGGTGCTTTTCTCTCTATTTTAGGCCATAGTATGCTTACGAAAATTGTACGTGAATATGGCATTTTAAAACCCTCGAAAATTTTGGATCAACTTGATGTGGAAATTATTAACGCCCTCCATCAAAAAAATGTAGAGGGAGAACGAGTGGTTAATGATGGAATGGATTTGGCTTTAATTAGTTATGACCGCAAGAAAAATGTTTTGGAGTATTCCGGAGCTTACAATCCTTTAGTGATGATTAGAGATGGAGAACTTACAGAAATAAAAGCCGACCGATTTCCAATCGGAATGACAAGTGTTCATCAGTCCAAAAAGTTTACGAATCATGAGATTGAAATTAAAAAAGGAGATACTTATTATGTGTTTTCCGATGGATATGCTGATCAGTTTGGAGGCGAAGAGGGACGTAAGTTCCGAAAGAAAAATATGAAAGATTTATTGTTGTCTATTCAGGATAAAAAGATGCAAGAGCAGGGGTTGGAATTAGAGCGGTTTATTAAAGAGTGGATGGGCGAACATGAACAAGTAGATGACATGGTATTTATCGGTAGACGATTTTAAATAAAAAAACCTCGCTAATGTTAGCGAGGTTTTTTCTTGATATTTTGCAAATTTATTGTTTACAGATTATTTACATAAAGTGTTAAGCTGGATTTTAAATTAGCCGCTTTGTTTTTATGAATAATATTTTTCTTGGCTAATTTATCTAGCATTGAAGAAACTTTTGGTAACATCTTTGTTGCTTCTTCTTTATCGGTAGTTGCACGTAATTTTTTAATCATATTACGGGTTGTACGGCCATAATATTTGTTATGTAATCTTACGCTCTCGCTATGTCTTGCTCTTTTTGCTGCTGACTGATGATTTGCCATAATTTAATAATATTGTTTAATATTTGTAGTCCGTAGGGGAATCGAACCCCTGTTACCAGGATGAAAACCTGGCGTCCTAACCCCTAGACGAACGGACCATTTTAAAAATTTCAAACTTAGTGGGTGCAAAAGTAAATGATTTTTTCTTTTCTGCAAATATTTTTTTGAATTTTATAAAAATATTTTTCCCTAATGAAATATCCCAAAAAAGATAAATGCACCAACATTTTTAAATGAACATATCCTAAAAATGAAGGTGCAAATAAAATAATTCTTTTTCAATTATTCAATTTTTAAATCAATAAACTTTGAATTCATTAATCGGGCTACAGCCATGTAGTTTGGTTTGAATATAATTTTGTTTCCTACCTGGTATTTTGTTTTTAAGCGTGAATTAATATTTTGGCCAATATCATATACGGTCATATCAGACGTGGTACCAAGAAAATTAACATTTTTGTCTTTGGGTGTGATGTCATTAACATCCACATCAAGGATACCAAAATCAAGAATGGCCCGGTAACTTTTATAAGATGGTTTGTCTGAATCGGTTTCAGAGGTGTGCCCAATGTTAGCTTCGCTAATTACACCATCAGGGACATTCCATTTTTCTTCCAGTTCAATTACATTCGCATTAAAACTAAAAGTATCGGTTGAAAGATTTTGGAATTTTTTATTATATAACGGGCTTGTGCCGAAAAATGCTGCTTCTCCGATTCTAAAATGGTTAACTGCAGCCGGAACCAGTTTCTTTTTAATTAAAGGCAAGGTAATGGAACTACCTCCGGAAATTAATGGGATTTTTTTGTTAAACATTTCTTCAAGTAATTGTTTAAATAAGCTTAGCTGAAGAAGTTTGTCGTAAGTAGGTTCAATGCCATACATGCATCCCAGGTTTGAACCAATACCAATAATTTCGATATTTGAAAGCCTAAAAACTTTTTTGTAGAACCCCACAATGTTTTCTCTAACCACTCCTTCTCTTAGCTCTCCAAGTTCAAGGAAAATGATTACTTTATGTATTTTATTAATTTTCCGAGCTTCCCGGTTAAGTGCTTCAATCGTGCTTAGTGATGTGTTTACAGAAATATCGGCATATTTTACTAAGTTTTTTATAATATTTGCTGGTGGTGGTTTAATATAGATGGTGACAAGCTCTGGATTTATTTCTTTAATAGTTTTAAGGCTTGATAACCGGCTTTCTCCAACTGAGTGTAGGCGGCTTGCTACATCATCGGTTAATATTTTACGAATAAATTGTTTGTCGCCAGAAAGAACTTTGCTAACCAAACTCCATTGGATATTTTGTTTTTTTAAAAAATCATCAATTTTTTGAATATTGCGAATTATATTATCCGTTTTTACTACTAGTTCGGCCATTGGATAGAAATTTTAAAAGGTTGTACGAAAGTGGTATAAAATATTATTTTTAATAAAATCCTTCGGTACAACCTTTTGAATTAAAGATTATTTTTTTATTTTTTTAATCGCATCTCAGCGTATTTTGTTGTCATTCCCAGTCTTTCATATAATCTTTTAGCGGGATTATCATATTCTACGTGAAGTTTGATATCGCCATCAGCCAGCTCAAATGATTTTTTGATAATTTGAGCACCAATACCTTTTCCTCTTAAACTGGCATCTACGGCTACATAAACTAAAATATTATCAGGGATGTATCCACTCATTCCTGTTTTATTCATTACCAATCCTCCAACCAATTTCCCGTCGTAGAATCCGGCTAAAAGAAAACCTCCTTTACCTTCTGCGGTTGAAAAAGCATAATCTATTGATTTTTTGATTTGATCTTTGGGATCTCCAAAACGATCCAGGTGTGTGTGCATAAAATCAATAAATTGTTCCTCAGTTAATTCCGGTTTAAAATCTTCTTCTTTACGAATCTCTTTGATCTCTAACATAATGTGTTTTTTTAGTTTATACTATTTAGAAATTTATGATAAAAAAATGAAAATTTTTATAAAACAATTTTCATTATGAATAATAAAAGAGTTTATACTATTTGAATGAAGCTCATAAAAAGCTGAAACTCAAAGATACAAAAAAAAAAGGACAAGTAAAAATGTGCTATCACTTCTGGTGCCTGCAATTCAGCAGCTCATGAGCAAAAGCATCAATGTCTAATCCCGAAAAATTACCACTACTCATAAACAATAAAGAGGTATTGGTAAGATCTATGTTTTGAATGTAATTTGCCATTTGTTTTTGTTCGGTAAAAGCCATCAAATGATTATTTGCAAATGATTCAACTACTTTTTCTTTTGACAGTGGTTCAAGTTTTTTATGTTGTATTACTTCTTGATTAAAATAAACAACAGGGATGTCGGCTTTGTTCATTGATCCATTATACTCCTGTAAAAAACGGCTATTTAAACTACTAAATGTATGAAGTTCCATAACAGCAACAAGTTTTTTCTTAGGATATTGATTTTTTACGGCATTTATTGTGGCTTTTAATTTGGAAGGCGAATGAGCAAAATCCTTAAAAATGATGGTAGATTTATTTTGTGCAATTTTTTCAAGCCGCTTTGAGGCTCCCTTAAAAGTTGTTATAGCTTCGTAAAATTCATGATCACTAATAGAAAGCTGATTGCAAACCAACTTAGCAGCGCTAATGTTTTGCAAATTATGTTCTCCAAATATTTTTACAGGGATGGCTTTGTTTTTTTGCACTAAAAATGTTTGTCCGTTTTTTATTTTATAGGGATGCATCGTATAAGATGATTTTTCTATTGATGGGGAAGATTTTTTAACCATATTATTAAGTATAGTATCGTGCTCATAATAAAAGAGTTTCCCTCTTGGTTCTATTAATTCAATAAATCGGACAAATTGTTTTTTATACGCATCGAATGTGGGAAATACGTTAATATGGTCCCAGGCGATTCCGCTAATTACAGCAATATGTGGTTTATATAAATGAAATTTTGGCCGTGGGTCAATGGGGGATGAAAGGTATTCGTCGCCCTCAAAAACAGCTACAGGAGCATTTTCCGTAAGGCTAACCATAGTTTCAAATCCTTCGATTTGAGCACCCACCATATAATCAAATTTTTTATGATGATATTTTAAAACATGCATTATCATCGATGTAATGGTTGTTTTGCCATGGCTGCCACCAATTACCACCCGGATTTTATCCTTGGTTTGTTCGTATAAATATTCGGGATAGGAATAAATTTTAAGATTTAACTCCCGGGCCTTTTTAAGCTCAGGGTTGTTATTACGGGCATGCATACCCAAAATTACAGCATCCAGGTTTTGGTTTATCTTATCCGGATTCCAGCCAGATTTTTGGGGTAAGATGTTATATTTTTCCAGCCGGCTCCGTGAGGGTTCGAAAATTTCATCATCCGAGCCGGATATCTGGTAGCCTTTTTTACAAAGGCTTATGGCTAGATTGTGCATAGCGCTTCCACCAATAGCTATAAAATGAACATTCATTTGTTATATTTGTATTTTAGTTAATCTGTGAAGATAAAAAGAAAAATTAAAATATTTTTTGATATGAAATTATATCCAATACACATTACCAATTTTAAGATTGATGGAGGAGCCATGTTTGGTGTAGTACCTAAAATGTTGTGGCAAAAAAAATATCCTGCCGATGAAAATAATCTTTGTAACTGGGCTTTGCGCTCGCTTTTAATTGATACTGGAGAGCGTGTTATTTTAATTGACAACGGTTACGGTGACAAACAGGATGAAAAATTTTTTAGTCATGTTCATTTAAATGGAGGCGATGGATTGGAAGGTGCACTAAAAAAGCATGGCTATTCATTCGATGATGTTACCGATATGATTTTAACCCATTTACATACCGATCATTGTGGAGGAGGCGTGAAATACAATGCTGATAAATCGGGTTTTGAGATGGTTTTTAAACATGCTACTTATTGGGTCAGTAAGCAACAGTGGGAGTGGGCTATGAATCCTAACAAACAGGAATCTTCTGCTTTTCTAAAAGAAAATATAATTCCTATGCAGGAAAGCGGACAACTTAAGTTTATCGAACAAAATACCGAGTTATATCCCGGAATAGAATTGCGCTTATACAATGGACACACTGTTGGCCAGATTATTCCTTTTATTCATGCCAGTGATAAAACATATGTTTTTATGGCTGATTTAATCCCTTCAACAGCGCATATTTCATTGGTTTGGAATATGGCTTACGATGTGTACCCCATGGATATGCTCAAAGAGAAAGAAGCTTTTTTAAAGGAAGCTGTAGAGAATGATTATACCTTGTTTTTGCAGCACGATTTATATAATGAATGTGTTACAGTTCATCAAACAGAAAAAAGGGTACGGGTAAAAGAGACATTTAAATTATAAAAAAAAGAAGTAATTTTTAATAACTTTTCCAAAGTTTTAAATCTTTGGAAAAGTTATTTCTAACATTGCCGAACGAAAAGCTTTTGATCCCAAATATAGGAAAAGGCTATATGTGTTTTGGTAATATGGATAAGAATAATAGAGTATGATTGAATATTTCATGGCAGGAATAGCCCTCGGATTTGTTGCCGGAATATCACCTGGCCCTCTTTTGGTATTGGTTATTACCGAAACGTTAAAGCATAATCGAAAGGAAGGAATAAAAATGGCTTTTGTTCCTTTAGTATCCGACTTACCCATTGTATTAATTTCTGTTTTTATCATTTATAAAATTTCTAATTCCGATTTTGTTTTAGGAATGATCTCATGGCTGGGTGCTCTTTTTTTGGTTTATTTAGCCTATGAGAATATCCGTATAAAGTCTTTCAACATAAAAGAAGCAGACGGTAAAATGAATGGATTTAAAAAAGGTGTTTTGGTTAATTTTTTTAGTCCGCATCCTT
>JAYEKP010000146.1:0-11857 GCA_034661075.1 Bacteroidota bacterium | reverse complement strand
AGAAGATCTTTCGTTGCTTGTTTTGACAGGAAGCTGGGTGGAAGCCATGTATATTTCCTGTAATATTTCCGAAACAGTTTATAATGATCCTGAATTAGTTAAGATTATTTTACATCAGAAAACTTCTTTAAACAAATTACTCGAATTACTAAACGAACACAAGAGCCATGAAACGATTAACAATTTAATACAAGAGCTTAACCCTATTATAAAAGTTTACAATTCGATTGACGACACAGGAATAACAGAAAAACAGTTAAATCAAATTATTGAACAAACAAATATCTTACGAACACAAATCATTTCTTAAAAAAAATTAAAAAAGATTAAAAGCTCGTGGGTAAAACACTCATGAGCTTTTTTTATGTTAGATAATTTCTTATATTTTGTTCCAAAATAAAATTCATGAGCGAGTCGATATTAAATGCATTAATTCACTTTTTGCCATTGTAGCCAACGTTAATAAAGACGGTGTTAGCGATAAAGGACGCCGTATAGTGGAAAATTACCTGGCCCGTTATTTAAATAAGGAGTTAATCAAAGAATACTTAAAATTATTCGACAATTACCATGAATTTTATCATCGAGAGCTAGATGCCGATGATGTAAAAGGTTTAAAAGACAACAACTCACTTATCTCTTTTCAGATTTCGAATGTTTGCCGGCAAATAAAAAAAGGATTATTGCGCAATGAACGGGTAATTGTTTTTCTTCAACTTCTCGAATTTGTTTACGAAGACCATTTTGTAACGGACGAGGAATGTGAATTTATTAAAACGGTATCCCAGTCATTTAACTTATCAGAAAGTGAATTTAATAACTTCAAAGCGTTTATCTTCGAGGGAAAGCCGGAAAAACTTGAAAAAGAAAATGTGTTGGTTGTCGATAATCAGGTTATGGAATGGTCGGATAACCTGGCCTGGATAATGAAGAAAAAAAGCACGAAAACCGGGCCTAAGTATAACCATTTATACCGTCAAAATCTATATGGGCAAATTGTTGTACTGTACATAAAATCCATACAATCATTTATCTTTAGGTATTTTGGTGAACTTAACCTTTATATTGATGGTAAAAAAATTGTTAACGGACGTACCTATTTCTTTAAGAAAGGTTCTATTATTAAAGGGCCAAACATTGATTCCATTTATTATTATGATATTGCAGCTTATTTTATTCGCGATGCAGAAAAAAACCGCATCATTTTTTCGGCCAAAAATGTTGAATTCCATTTTAAAAACAGCAAAAACGGCATTCAGAAATTTAACTTTTCCGAACAATCGGGACAAATGATTGCCATTATGGGTGGAAGCGGCGTAGGAAAATCTACGTTATTAAATTTATTGAGCGGAAAATTAAAACCCACCCGTGGAAAAGTAAAAATTAATGGATATAATGTTCATTCCAAAAGTACTTCTTTAACCGGAATTATTGGTTTTGTTCCTCAGGACGATTTACTTTTTGAAGAGCTTACCGTTTTTGAAAATTTGTATTACAACGCTCAATTATGCTTTAGCGACTATACAGATGACCAAATTATAGAGAAAGTTAATACCGTCCTTTTTGATCTTGATTTATATGAAGTTAAAAATTTACGCGTAGGAAATCCTTTAAATAAATTTATTAGCGGAGGTCAACGTAAACGATTAAATATTGGTTTAGAACTGATGCGCGAACCCATCCTGCTTTTTGTTGATGAGCCTACATCAGGGCTTTCGTCGATGGATTCGGAAAAAGTAATGAATTTATTAAAACAGCAAGCCCATAAGGGAAAGTTGGTTATTGCCAACATCCATCAACCATCCTCAGAAATTTTTAAATTATTTGATAAGCTTTGGGTTTTAGATAAAGGAGGGTACCCCATTTACCAGGGAAACCCGGTAGATGCCATTGTGTATTTTAAAACCATAACTTCTCTAGTAAATGCTGCTGAAAGTGAATGTTCGTGCTGCGGAACAATTAATCCCGACATCATCTTAAAAATTGTTGAGGAAAAAGAGATTGATGAATATGGTAAAGAAACTCACTTACGAAAAACAAAACCTGAAACCTGGTATTTTAGATATCAGGAAAATATTGAAAAAAAGATTGAACATAAGCCTGAAGATATAAAATTACCCGACTCGGAGTTTAAAGTGCCAAACTTTTTAAAACAATTTAAGGTATTTAGTTTGCGGAATCTTTTTTCTAAATTAACCAACAAACAATACCTAATCATTAACCTGCTTGAAGCTCCGCTTTTAGCTTTAATTCTAGGCTATTTCACAAAATACATCACTCCTAACGGATATATTTTTGGTGAAAATAAAAACTTCCCTGTATTTTTATTTATGGCTGTTGTTGTAGCATTATTCCTTGGACTTACCGTTAGTGCTGAAGAAATTATTAAAGATCGGAAAATTCTTGAGCGTGAATCATTTCTTCGCTTAAGCTGGTTTAGTTATATCAACTCAAAAATTATTTTCCTTTTTGGTTTATCGGCTATTCAAACCTTTTTATATACGATAATAGGCAATGCAATTCTCGAAATAAATGGAATGCTTCTTCCCTACTGGCTCATTCTTTTTTCAGCAGCTTGTATGGGTAATCTTATAGGATTAAATATTTCATCAGGCCTTGATTCTGTAATTGCGATTTACATCCTTATTCCATTAATTTTAGTTCCACAACTTTTACTGGGTGGTGCCATGATCCATTTCGATGACCTACATAAAAGCATTTCATCCGAAAAATACGTTCCGTTTATTGGTAATATAATGACTACCCGTTGGGCTTACGAAGCATTGGCTGTTCACCAGTTTAAAAATAATAAATTTGAAAAATACTTTTTTGATGATGAACAGATTATTAGCAGTGCCGATTATAAAACATCATTTTTAATTCCCCGGCTGCGAAATAAACTAGAGTTTTGCATGCGCCGAAAAGATAGTGGTATGGATTCGATTGCTTTAGTAAGAGATTTAAAAATCATTTCGAACGAAATGATTAATATAATCAGAGAAACCGACCTCCCTCCATTCGAATATATCCAGATGCTAAATGCACAGGATTTTAACGAATCTGTAATGGAGCATGCTTACGGATATCTTTATTATATAGAGATGAACCTTCTTGATGAAATGGAAAAAGCCAATAAAAGAAAAGAAAAAACTTACAATCTCCTGGTAGAAAAACTAGGAAGAGATGGATTTGTTGATTTTAAACAACAGTATTACAATAAAAAACTAGCCGATATCCTACTCAATCGCGATGAGATTAATAAGATTTATGAAACGGATGATGCTTTAATACAGAAAAAAGATCCAGTATTTATGAATCCAACATCAAATATTGGTAAAGCACATTTTTATGCTCCCGTTAAAATTTTAAATCATGTTAAGATCGAAACCATTTGGTATAATATTTTTATGATGTGGGTTGGAAGTGGGATACTATATTTTGCGTTATATTTCGATTTGTTAAGGAAAAGTATTAAATATCTTGAATCGCTAAACCTTAAAGAACGATTTTCAGGATTAAAATTTTAATCCACTAAAGTACAACATCATAACTTTAAAATTTTTATTCATAAATGAGAAACTTATCCATAAAAATTACGTATTTATAAAAATATTGGAATAGCAAACAAAAAATCCATGAGTCTTACAATAGAACAAAAATTAGATACTCCATATGTCCATTTAGAAAAAGGATTGATAGAGATATCAGGCAGGTTGCTACCCGAAAATGTATTAATTTTTTTCAATCCAATTGATAATTGGATCATAAAATATCTTGACCGGCCTGCATCCTTTACTCAAATTAATTTATCCCTAACGTACATTAATAGTTGCTCTACCAAACACTTATCTGATTTACTTAAAGCCCTTGACAACAAATACCAGGAAGGATATGATATGAAAATAACGTATACTTATGAGGAGGGTGACGAAACAGCACTGGAAGTTGGCCACGATCTTGAATCATTACTAAATATACCTTTTGAATTTTTCCAAATGGAATCCAATCTAAAATCTCAAAAACGGATTAAAATAAAAAACCTTAGTACGGGTAAAGTAGGTGAAATTTCTCAAAAATACTGGGAAGCAATTAAAAGAAACGGACACGAAAAAGATTTTGAACTACTTGAAATAAGTTAATAAAAAATCATCATTCTGCTAAAATGAGCATCTTTTTATTTTCTATTTTATCTTTTTAACAAAAGCCCCTTCATAGCCCAAATCTTTAATGCTTTCAAGCATTGTTTTTGCTTGATCATAAGTGCTAAAATACCCAAAAGTATACCGATAAAAATCATCCGTTCCTTTAGTAACCGAGAAGGTTGATAAGTTTTTAAAATATGTTAATTCAACAGGAACTATAAGTGCCATGAATTGAATGGTGTAATTTGCTGTAAATTGATTTTCCTTAACAAATACATTGGTGTAACCAAGTTCATTAATTTGTAATCGTAGTTGTTGGGCTTCTTGATAACTATTGGTTAGCCCAACGGTATAGCGGTAAAAACCATCAGGGTATTTGGTAACAGAGATATTTTCAACATCTTTAAAATAATTCAATTTAACGGGTGTTTTTAATGCCATTAGTTGAACTGAAAATGTTTTATCCCCTTTGGCGGGTTCAAATATTAAAGGTGCTTCCTCTTTAGTTTTTTCTTTAACAGCAGGCTCTAGAGTTTCTGTCGTAGCTAATGGCTCTTCTTTTATTTTCTGTTGGCCTGTTTCTACTTTATCTATCTCGTTTTCTTCTGCAATAGCTTCAGCAACATTCTCACTTTCACCACCCTGTTCTATAGAATCTTGCAATTCTTCTGCCATAAATTCCGGCTCTTCAGTTTTTGGTTGTAGTTCTGCATTAAAAGCAAAAAATTCTTTATCGAAATTCTCGGGAATGGTTATTTCCTGCTTAAAAGGTTCAAAATCATTGTTTAAAATAGAAATTTGGTAGGAACCTGGAGCTGTCTTAAAACTAAAATTCCCATGGTTTATTTGCATGGATTGCGTTAGCGTTTCTTTTTCTTTATCAAATATTTGTACTTCCAGTTCCTGATTATCAATTATATCTCCTTCAGCTAAATTATAGATAACCCCCTTAACCTGAATATCAGGTAATATCTTTATTTGATAAATATCTTTTTTCCCTTGAGTATCATCTTCAATCCTGGCCATATACCCACTATTTTTCGCTTCTCCGGGAACAAAAAATAAATTATCGGCTGGAGTGTTTACCGGATAACCCATATTTATGGGTTTCGCAGGATTCGTTAAATCTATATAAAAAACATCATACCCACCAAGGGTATTATGGCCCTCAGAACTAAAAAACAGATACTTGCCATCACGAGAAACAAATGGTGTTTCTTCGTTAAAAGGTGTGTTTATTTGTGGGCCTAAATTTTCAGGGTCATTCCATCTCCCTTTTTTATCTCGGGTAGTCTTATAAATATCCAATCCTCCAAGGCCTCCTTCACGATTGCTGGTAAAATATAATGTGTTCCCATCTGGAGTCAAACTGGCATGCGTTTCGTTACTTTTCCTATGGCTAATGGTTTTATCTAATTTTTTGGCATTGGTCCATTGGCTGCCTTCCTTATAACTAACAAAAACATCGTTATCACCGGGATCATCGGTTACCAAAAAAAGCTCATCCCCTTCGAATGACAATGACGATGTTTTTAAATAATACTTCTTACTTACCTGATTTGTTATATTTTTGGGGGAACTCCAGCTATCCCCATTTTTCTTCGATAAAAAAATATCGATATAATTTCTTGTGTAAGAAGTAAAGACCATCGTATTCCCATCGCCCGAAAAAACAGGGTTAAAATTGGTATTGTCATCATTAATTTTATTTCCCAGGTTTTGTGCTTGCATGCGTATGGGGTCACCCATCATCTCTTCAGCATTTTTACAACTTTTAATATATTGGGTTACTAGAGGGTAACTAACATGATCAGCAGAAATACTTTCTTTATATTTTTGATACATATTCAATGCATCGTCCAATCTATTATTTCTTTGGTAAGCAATGCCAAGATATAAGTACGTTTCTATTGGAGACCTGGTTTCTCTAATATCACGTGGGTTAAAATCGGCTGATACATTTTCTAAAGCTTCTTCAAAAAAAGGAATGGCTTTTTCTTGTTGTTCGTCTGTATTTAAATAAACATACCCTATTTGAAACTTGATAAAAGAGCTATTCGGTATTTCTTTTAAAATTTTCTCAAACATTTCAATCGCTTTCTCATACTTTTTTTCTTGCAATAGGTATTCTGCCTCCGTTTCTAAGTAATATATTTCATTCCAGTTTTGGGCAGAAAGAGAAAAACTACCATAACTTAAAATAATAATAATTAGAAATTTTTTTATCATTTTCGTATCCAATGGTTTATTCTATTCTATATAACGTTTAAAGGTTGAACAAGTTAGTGAATTTTGACGAACTATTAAAATATTTATAGCAGCAGCCTTTTTTAATAAGTCAATGTCTGGTTTTTATCTATTAAATAATATACGGTAAACTGTTTTTTAAATTAAAATTTTTACCTTTAGCTTTGATTAATTATTCCATTACCTAACAAATTCCTTAGAATATGAAAAATTTAACAAAAAACTTATTTCGGGTGCTTTTCTTGGCACTTATTAGCATGTCGTTGTTTATGACAAGCTGTGAAGATGACGATGACGTGGATCCTATTGTTGGAACCTGGGCTCTTGACAAGGTGGAAGCCATGAGTATGACCTTTACCCCTGAACAAATGGGTATGAGTATTACCATTATCATGAATGAAGATGGAACATTATCGGGAAACTACAGTGACGACACTGGCACTGAATCTATTAGTGGAACCTGGGAACGAATAGACTCAGAAACGGTAAAAATTTATGATAATTCGGATACTTTAACACTTAAAAAGGAAGGAGAATATTATACCATTACGGAGCAAGATTATATTGGTGACACCTTAATCACCATGAAAATGTTTTTTAAAAAGCAATAGGGAAATAATCTCATAAGTATTAATAACAAGTCATATGATATAAGGATATGACTTGTTTTTATTTTATAAGAGCTCATTAGATAATCCATTAAAATTTCCCACAATTCCATAGAATATCGATATCCCTGTTTTTTGGGTAGAAAATTATCCAAAGAGTACAGTAAAGGTAGTAACAAAAAACGCCTGACACAATTTGTATCAGGCGCTGCTTAGTAGCGGGGGTAAGACTCGAACTTACGACCTTTGGGTTATGAGCCCAACGAGCTACCAACTGCTCCACCCCGCAATATGTTTTTTTATATCTTTATGAACGTTTCTAACTCAAATGCGGTTGCAAATTTAATGAATGATTCATAAAAAACAAATTTTTAAGATATTCTTTTCCTTAAACAAAATTTTATCATTCCTATTGACGTTTAATTAGTTTAATCTATCTTAGTAGCTTTAATTTTAAATGGTTTCTTCTTTAAAAACTTATATATTTGCAGGATAAAATACTACTTACTTAAATGGTAAAGAAAAAAAAGAAACGAATTGTTAATAAATTACGACATAAGTACCGTTTAATTATCTATAATGACGATACTTTTGAAGAGGTATGGTTTTTACGTTTATCACGACTTAATGTTTTTTCTATTGTCGGTTCTGCATTAATATTACTAATTACGGCTGTAATTGTATTAATTGCATTCACTCCTATACGTGAATTCATTCCCGGTTACCCGGATGGGAATATGCGTAGAAATATCATAAACAATGTTTATAAATTAGACTCCCTAGAAAATGAGCTGGAAATGCGTGATCGTTATTTTGCCAGCATCAATCAGATCATTCGCGGGGGTGTGCCCGAAAGTTATGAAAACACCCAGGACACGACCCTCCGATACGATGATATTGTTTTTGATCGATCGGAACATGATTCTATTTTAAGACAACAAATAGAACAGGAGGAAATTTATAACCTTTCTGTTTTAGCCAATTCATCAAATAAGACTGATTTTTCCAGCATTCATTTTTATCCACCGGTTAAAGGACTGGTAACTAATTCATTTAACCCAAACATCAATCATTTTGGTACGGATATAGTAGCTGCTTCGAATAAAGTGGTCGTTGCCGTTTTAGATGGTGTTATCACGATGGCAAACTGGACCCTGGAAACTGGATATGTAATTCAGATCCAACATGAAAATAATATTATATCCACATACAAACACAACTCAGAGCTATTGAAAAAAGTTGGAAATCATGTTACTGCGGGTGAAGCTATTGCAATTATTGGGAATTCGGGCGAGTTAACCAGCGGGCCCCATTTGCATTTTGAACTTTGGCACAATGGAACTCCTTTGGATCCTGAAGATTATATTGCATTTTAAAAAGAATTCAGGGAATAATAAATGAAAAAAAGAATAGCTATACTTGGTTCAACAGGTTCTATAGGAACGCAAACTTTAGATGTTATTGAACAAAATCCAACGCATTTTGAGGTGGAAGTATTAACAGCCAACAACAATGCCCGTCTTTTAATTAAACAAACCAAAAAATTTAACCCCAATACCATTGTAATTGCAAATGAAAACAAATACGATGAATTGGTTGATGCACTGAAAAACTTTCCGGTGAAAATCTATGCTGGTTCAGACGCTATTGCTCAAATTGTAGAAATGGACACCATTGATATTGTTTTAACTGCTATGGTGGGATATTCCGGGTTGTTGCCTACGATAAATGCCATAAAATCAGGAAAAACTATTGCCTTAGCCAATAAAGAAACCTTAGTGGTTGCTGGTGAAATGATTCAAAAATTGGCTTTTCATCACAGAACCAGTATTTATCCGGTCGACTCCGAACACTCAGCCATTTTTCAATGCCTGGTTGGAGAAGGAAAAAATAAAATTGAAAAAATTTATTTAACCGCTTCCGGAGGGCCTTTTCGTGGAAAAAATTACGATTATTTAAAAAAAGTTACTAAAAAAAATGCACTTAAACACCCAAACTGGGACATGGGTGCTAAAATAACCATTGATTCGGCTACCTTAATGAACAAAGGATTTGAGGCTATTGAAGCCCGTTGGCTTTTTGGACTTAATCCAAACCAAATCGAAGTGGTTGTTCATCCACAATCAATTATTCATTCGGCTGTGCAGTTTGAAGATGGTTCTATAAAAGCCCAAATGGGGCTTCCTGACATGAAGTTACCCATTTTATATGCCTTGGGATTCCCGGAAAGATTTAAAAGTAATTTCCCCAGATTTAGCTTCTGGGATTACCCGGAGCTTACCTTTGAAAAACCGGATTTGAAAAATTTTAAAAACCTTTCGTTAGCATTAGCAGCGATGGATAAATGTGGTAATATGCCTTGTATTGTCAATGCAGCTAACGAAGTGGCTGTAGAAGCCTTTTTAAAGGATAGGGTTGGATTTTGCCAAATGACAGATATCATTGAACAATCTATACAAAAAATTGATTATATAAAACATCCCGATTTAGAGCAGTTGATAAAAACAGATCAGGAAACACGAGAATTTACTCAATCATTAATTTAAACTAAAAAGAAAAGAAGAGATCAATGGAAATATTAGTTAAAACAGGACAATTCTTATTAAGCATATCCATACTGGTTATTTTACACGAGTTTGGACATTTTTTATTTGCCAAGCTATTTAAAACACGGGTGGAAAAATTTTACCTTTTTTTTAATCCCTGGTTTTCGATTTTTAAAAAGAAAATTGGCGAAACCGAATATGGTATAGGTTGGCTACCCTTAGGAGGATATGTTAAAATATCAGGGATGATAGATGAATCGATGGATAAAGAACAGATGAAAAAACCACCAGAACCGCATGAATTTAGATCGAAACCTTCGTGGCAAAGATTACTCATTATGTTAGGAGGTGTTTTAGTTAATTTTATTTTGGCCCTCATTATCTATGCTGCCATTCTTTACACATGGGGTGATCAATATTTGCCCACTAAAAATGTTAAATATGGCATTATGGCCGACTCCCTGGCGAAGGATATTGGGCTGAAAAATGGAGATAAAGTAATTGCTTTAGACAATAAACCGATAGAAGATTTTTATAAAATCATTCCCAATATCGTACTCGATGAGGTGCAAGCTATTCAGATCGAACGTGAAGGGAATAAAAGAGAAATACCTGTCCCTGACCGGATCATTCCTGAATTACTTAATAGCACTGGCTTTATTATGCCACGGTTACCTTTTTATGTTGGGGGTTTTACCAAAGATTCGCCAGCCAAAGAAGCCGGATTAAAAGTAGATGATAAACTGGTTGCAATTAATAATCAACCAATAAAATTTTTTGATGAATTTAAAGACACTCTGGCGAATTATAAAAATACAGAGGTAACGATATCTGCCTTACGAAATAATGATACGTTGAATTTTGCAATTGATGTTCCTGAAAATGGACTCATCGGAGTAGTTCCGAATGGAAACATAGCCCGTTTCTTTGAACTTGAAGGCAGAGAATATGATCTTCTGGCATCAATACCTGCGGGAATAAACAAAGGGGTTGAAACCTTTAGCAGTTACCTGAAACAACTAAAGCTCATTTTTTCGCCTAAAACCGAAGCCTATAAGTCATTAGGAGGATTTATTACCATCGGAAAAATTTTCCCTAGCACATGGAACTGGCAGACATTTTGGAATTTAACGGCATTTCTATCCATTATTTTGGCGATTATGAATGTTTTGCCGATCCCTGCCTTAGACGGTGGACATGTGATGTTTTTATTATATGAAATGATTACCGGACGCAAACCCAGTGATAAGTTCATGGAATATGCACAAATTACCGGAATGATTATTCTATTATCATTATTACTTTATGCAAATGGAAACGATATTTTCAGGCATATTTTAAATAAATGATAAAAATTCATTACTTTTGAATAAACTTAAAACCAGAAGCATATGCTATTATCATCTATTATTTTAGGAATGCCGGGGCCCTGGGAAATTATTTTAATTGTTCTTGTTCTGCTTCTAATTTTTGGTGGCCGTAAAATACCTGAACTAATGAAAGGTTTGGGCCAGGGAATGAAAGAATTTAAAAAAGCAACCAAAGACGAACCAGAGGAAGAAAAAAAAGAAGAAGAAAAGACAAAGAAAGAATCTCAAAAATAATCATATAAATAAATTGAAAAACCTGCCTTTTAAAAACTAAATTGGCAGGTTTTTTTATTTTTATGAAACATCCATGCACTGAAAATAAATATTATTTGGATGTTACATGAGATCAATTAATTAAAATATATTCTCTTGAAATCTTTATCGCAAATACAGGCTAAGATAAAAACCGGAGAATTAACAGTTTCCGGAATAACAAATTATTATCTAAACAATATCTACAAAAACCAACACCTGAATGCTTTTATTGAAGTTTTTAGCAATGAGGCCATGAAAGAAGCCAAAAGAATTAATCGCAAAAAACACAAAGGGAAGCTGGCAGGGCTTGTAATTGCCATAAAGGATACGATCTGCTATCAAGAACATAAAGTTTCGGCTGCATCAAATATGCTGAAAAACTATATTTCTCCATATAGTGCAACTGTTGTTGAACGTCTTCTGGCCGAAGATGCCATCATTATAGGGAGGGCCAATTGCGACGAGTTTGCAATGGGTAGCAGCGGAGAAAAATCAGCTTTTGGAAAAACATTAAATCCTCTGGATAATACAAAAGTACCGGGAGGTTCTTCATCGGGTTCAGCAGCAGCCGTAGCTGCTGATTGCTGCCTGGCTGCTTTAGGATCAGACACTGGTGGTTCTGTACGACAACCGGCTTCCTTTTGCGGTTTAGTTGGCTTAAAGCCAACTTACGGACTGGTTTCTCGTTG
>JAYEKP010000145.1:0-11893 GCA_034661075.1 Bacteroidota bacterium | reverse complement strand
CAAAGAGTGTTAAATTTGTTTTCATAGCCAATTTATATTTTAGTTGATTAGTACTACAAAAATAAGGGCTCTTTAAACAAGAGCTCTAAATTGGCTATCTTTTTTTATTATTTAGGACAGATGTGATCCTAAATATCAATTTATTTAAAGAATATCTCCAGGATTTTATTCCAAACTTTATCTCCTGTATTCATTCAGAAAATAAACGAAAAATTAAGTTCGTGGTCTAAAAATGTGATGATATCAATTTTTTATCTATTTTAGAGATGAATTTTTATTAAAAAAGTTGCTAATGAATCGCCTTTTACAAAGAAATTTGACAATCCTTTGTTTTTTAATACTTTGTATTTCATCTTCCTTTGCTAATGATAATCCTGATCTGAAAGAACCTCAGCTTAAACAGGAAGATGTGCGGATTGAAATGACGGATATTATTGTTAAAAACATCGAAACCAACATTAAAATCCATTTTAAAGACCCGGATTTCAGACAAACCTTCGAAGGTTATCCGGTTACGGTTTATATAAATGGAAATCCGGTAGAAACGAAAGTAGTAAAAGGTGCAGCAACATTAAAATATAAGTTTAAGAATAAACAAACTTTCCAAATACAAATTTCCGAATTCACCTTTACCAAAAAAGTGGCTCCCATTCCGTTGTGGTTTTCCATCATACCTCCATTAATTGCTATATTGTTTGCCCTTATTTTCAAAGAGGTATTTACGGCTTTATTTATAGGCATCTTAGTGGGAACTGCTACCATGTTTTGGTATCAGGATGTATCACTTTTTCCTGCTATTTTTAAAGGTATTTTTGCTATTGTCGATACTTATGTTTTAGAAGCGCTTACCCAAAGCGGACATAGGGCTATTATCATTTTTTCAATGCTTATCGGGGCGATGGTAAATATAATCACCCGCAATGGCGGGATGAAAGGAATAGTTAACATTTTATCCCGATATGCCAATAGCCCTCGGTCCGGACAATTTGTTACCTGGCTGTTGGGAATTGCAATCTTTTTCGACGATTATGCCAACACGTTGGTGGTAGGAAATACCATGCGCCCGGTTACCGACCGGCTTAAAATTTCGAGAGAAAAACTGGCTTATATTGTAGATTCAACTGCTGCACCTATTGCTGCCATTGCTTTTGTTACCACATGGATTGGCGCCGAACTAAGTTATATTCAGGATGGAATAGCGACCATTGGTATTGACGAAAGCCCATACAATGTTTTTATTAACTCATTAGCCTATTCGTTTTACCCGATTTTTGCCTTAATTTTTATCCTGATCTTAATCCGCAAGCAGGTAGATTTTGGACCCATGTTTAAAGCTGAGAAAAATGCCAGGCTATCCGAAGTAAAACAGGTGGATGATGATAACACTACCTTTTCCAATCAGCTCAACGAGCTGGAAGTACCTGAACATATCAAACCCCGGTGGTACAATGCAGCGATACCGGTTTTTATAGTTATTTTCGGCACCTTTGCCGGATTGCTTTATACCGGATGGAACCAGGAAGTGTGGGCTGACGAAGCCGTCGGTTTTTCTAAAAAACTTTCCATCATTATTGGCAACAGCGATTCCTACAAGGCATTGCTATGGTCATCTATTTCCGGAGTACTGATGGCTATTTTACTCACCCTTACGCAAAAAATATTAAACTTAAAAAATACAGTCGACAGTATGATTAATGGGTTCCGCACCATGTTAACGGCTATTGTTATCCTAATTTTAGCATGGTCTATCGCCCTGGTAACCAAACACCTGCATACGGCTGATTTTATCTCTCAGCTTATGGTGAGTGTAAATATTTCGCCACAATTTATTCCGGCACTGACCTTTATCTTAGCTGCGCTGGTCGCTTTTTCCACTGGTTCTTCATGGGGAACCATGGCCATATTGTACCCATTAATTCTACCAGCATCGTGGTTGATTGCACAAAATTATGGGATGGAGCATGGTGGCTCTTTAAATATTTTCCACAATGTCGTTTCGGCCGTACTGGCAGGCTCCGTTTTGGGTGACCACTGCTCACCTATTTCCGATACTACCATTCTGAGCTCACTGGCCAGCTCGTGTAACCATATCGACCATGTGCGTACACAATTGCCGTATGCATTAACCGTAGGCGGTGTAGCTATAGTAGTGGGAACCATTCCTTCGGCCTTTGGAATATCCTCGTGGTTCTTATTCCCTGCGGGAATCCTTGTCCTGTATCTTATCGTCAGGGTTTTTGCAAAAGCGTATTAACTGTGTTTTTGACTAACGTTGTCGTTTGATGAAATAAAGTAGGCGTGATTTTAATTCGATTTTTGGGAAGCTTACAGTATTAGCAGTTGGGCTTAAAAAATGAATCCAATAATTCCAACGGAAAATGTTAGGATATTTCCGTCATAATCACCCTGACTTTCAGTTAAATAGTATTTACTGTAATCTAATTCAAAAGTTATTCCAATATGTTCTTTGACTGGAAATATAATCCCTATACTACCAAAAATATTATAACCTAATAGTTTTAAATCTTGAGGAGAATATACATAAGTTGCTTCACTATCTTGATTAATATTATTCAATCTAAATCCAGCAGCAACAAATGGATATAATTTGCTTTCTTTTTTCCCATATATATAACCCAAGTTAGGTCCAATTCCATAAGTTTCCATACCGTCAGCACCAGTCCTTCTATATGAATAACTTATTCCTAATCCTGCAAATAATCCTTTTGCCAAAAAATAATTTGTCGTATTTGAAAAATAGACCGTTGTTGTTTTATTCCCATCAATATCTTCATATAACTCTCCATCGTGTTTGCTAAAACTAAATGAGCCAGATATCATCCAGGAGTTTTTATCTATTCCATATTCTTGCGAAAATGATTCTTTTGTGAAGAGAAAACAAATTATTACTAATCCAATTTTTATTAAATTATTTTCCATATAATTTTTTCAAATTAAGTTTTAAAATATTTATTATCCATTCAATTTATAAATCTATAAAATCTACCTTAATATAGTTTTCAAGTCGAATCATTGCTCTTTATTTCCATTCTCTTGCTAATAATGCAAATACTAAATCATCTTGCCATTTCCCATTTAAAAATAAACTTTCAACAAAATGAGCTTCTTTCCTGAATCCTAATCGTTTAACAAGTCTAATAGAATTTGAATTTCTTGGGTCAATTGATGCTATTACACGGTGTTTATGTAAGGTGTGTATCAAATAATCTATAATTGTTTTTAATGATTCAGTAGCATATCCCTTCCTCTGATAATCCTTATTTAAAGTGCACCCAATCTCAACTTGCTTATTCTCTGAATCCATAAAATGAATACCAATATCTCCTATCAATATATCAGTTTCTTGATCCAAAATTACAAATTGAAACCATGTTTCTGGCACATTAATTTCATTGGATACTTTTCCAAAGAAAACTTCAACATCCTCAATTTTTTTAGGAATCCAACCCTGGTATTTATTTGTTTCTGAATCTGAGCGATATTTAAAAACTGATTCTTTGTCCTCCGCTGATAAAGGTCTTATGTATAATCTATCTGTTATAAATTCCATTTCTTGTTAATGATAGCAGGATTTTTTTTACTATGGCACACAACATTATTTAGTTTAGCATAACAGAAAAAACTTTATGAAATTAAAGATAGCAAAAAACCTCCATGCGGGCAAGGAAGATGTCAGGGAAACTGCTTTCGCGGGTTTCAATACACGACTTTTCAAATATATCTCTATTACTTTAATCTTACCTTTAACTCTTTCCTTCGCACTTGTTGCACGCTTTATAAAGGCACGCTAGCGGGAGTTTTGTAAACCTTACAGTTATACCGCAAGTTCAAGTTATCATTTGTTATTAATCCATTCTACCATCTAGCCAATGAATTGTATTAAGAAATAGCTGGTAATTGTCAGGACATTTTTCTGAATTCATACCAATTTTTATCCAGCTTAATCCTGCGCCTAATTGTGCAGTAAACATCATTGCTTCTCCGAATATTGCTATTTTTCCTTTTCCATAATCCTTAAATGCACCTTGCGAATAACCTTGAATAGAATAAGGCTCAACCGTGTTCAATGCCCATGCTGATTCTGGCTCCCACTGAAAATATGTTGAATCAAATGTTAGAATTGAAATTGCATCATCTGGTATTAAGAAACCACTTCCGTCAAATGAAAGTATTGAATCTAAAACTTCGTTCTGATTGAGTCCATTCGTAATTATATTATCTGATAAAGACCCATTGGCTCTATAAAAAAAATTATCTTTTGGTGGATCTGACTTTGCATGTCCGTTGAACAGCCTAAAACCAAATTCTTTTGCAAGATCATTGGAAGCTCCTGAAACAGGCATATGATCGACCACTAAAAGCAAAGAACCGCCCTCATATACCCATTTTTTAAGGATCTCAATTTCTTCTATTGAAAAGGCTGAAAAAGTTGGATTTGTCCAATTATGAATATTCTTATCATTTAGTGCATTGTAGATAACTAAGATTCTACAATCTCTTAAAGCTGATAAGGTAAAATTTTGCTTACCTAAACTTCTTACTTTATATCCATCATCTTCCAACAATCGTCCCACAGCCAAAAGCCTGTCATTTAAAGTATGGATATTGTTATGTGCTTCATCAAAAAATATTGTAGGCTATGACCCTTTTTGATAAGCAGGATCGGGAATGACAGGATGAAAGGTATAGTCTGGTGCCTGTAATTGAATAGGAACATTAAGTATGAATAAAATAATAAATAACGCAAATATGTGTGCAAAGTAGAAATGCCTGATGCTAAATCGTTCGTTCTTGAACTCAAAATAGAAAAATCTTATTACAAATACGCCTGCCAGAATACAAAGGAATGCTGCTATTATTACAGGTACAAGGAAAAGCTAAAGGGAGAAGAAGAGAGCTATAGTAAAAACAAACAGAGAAATGAAAGCAAGGAAATTATATCCTATTTTCGTTTGGTTGCTTCTATTCAGATAAAAAAGGAATAGGGGCAACTCCACCAATACAAATATGACAATCCCTGTGACAATTAATATAGGAGCATTAGATATGTGCAACAGGGGCATAATCAATGCTAGAAATAATAGACAAATAGAAAATATTCCAATTCCTTTAATCGTTTTTTTCATAATTGTATTAATTTTATCATTAAAGTTAACTTATTTACATTAATACTTTCTTTCTTCAGTATTCTCCAACCCATAATTTATAAGAGTAAAATTACCAATTACAACACTAAGTTATTCATTTTTATTGAGTTATAGATTACGGAGTTGTTTAAAAAAACACAAAAGGATATTACTCCAGCGCTTTCAGGTGCTGATACACTTCATCATACGCCTCATCGAACCTGTGGTCGAGTTGTTGATTTAATCCGCGCGCTCCGGCAACCACCTTTTGGGCCCATTGAAGATAGGCCATCTTCCTTTGGAATGGCCAGGTGTCGGGCGGGTCTATTTTAAGATCCATAATATTGTTGATCTTATCTGCAATTTTCAATTTTTTGGCCCGGTCCGAAAGATTTGGGGTATGAATAATTTGGAGTCTTTTTCGTTCATCCACTGGAAGGGATTTATTATCCGAGACCTCCAGTATGGTAAGTAAAACTTCTTCGCCAAATTCCTGTAAAATAATTTCCGACAGTCCTTTGATCTCTAAATCGTTATTCGTAGTATCTTCAATCACATCATGCAGTAATGCAGCTATCAGTAGAACGGTATCTGTTTCACCACATTGAGTCAGAATTTCGGCAACCTTTACCGGATGATTAATGTAAGGAATTTTGCTCACGCCTTTCCGGAACTGATATTTATGTCTTTCGGCGGCAAATGCAAATGCTTTGATAAGTTTTTTGTTTCCTTGTTCCATCATTTTGCTTATACGAAAATCTTTAGGAAAAGATATATTGATATCAGATAAAATCCCAATCAATAATAGGATACGATTTAAACCAAAAAGCTCTGAATTTGTTTTATAAAAAAAGAAGTAATGAAAAATATATTCATTCTAGGAATTTTCATTGTATTATCAATAAACACCAATGCACAAGATACTATTATGCAATACCATCCATTAACACCAGAAGAAGAACGGGTAATCCTCCATAAAGGAACAGAGATGCCCTTTAGTGGCAAATATGTAAACCACAATGAAGAAGGGGTTTATACCTGCAAACGATGTAATGCTGTTTTATATCGCTCCGAGGATAAGTTTGATGCACGCTGTGGCTGGCCCAGTTTTGATGATGAAGTGAAGGGAGCTATCAAAAAGGTTCCTGATGCCAACGGACAAAGGACTGAAATTATTTGTGCCAACTGTGGCGCTCATTTGGGTCATGTTTTTGTTGGCGAAGGATTTACGGATAAAAATACGCGGCATTGTGTGAATTCTATCTCGTTAAAATTTGTTCCGAAAAAATAATAGAACACAGAATTGTTAAAAAAGTAAAACAGTCGATTGGCAGTTAACAGTTGGCAGTAGGCAGTACAGCAAGGCCATTTTTCAATAATAGAAACTTTGCGCCTTCGCGGTAAAAATGATAAAAATAGAACTCATACTCAAAAAAAGGAATACACATATCATGCAGATATTCAGAGAGTTTCTTTTTTAAAAAAATCAGTCGATTAGTTGGAAGTTAGATTTACTAAAAAAGGAGCTATTCAAACAACAGCTCCTTTTTCAATTCTAATCATTTTTTATTTAAAAGCTTTTTCTAACAATCCATCTCCATTTAACTTTAAGCGGTCAAAATATTCCGGAACGGGTTTGCCCGTTAATTTATCGACATAAAGTTTAGCCAGATATTGTCCAAGCATAAATCCTTGTCCTCGCAAACCGATAAACAGGCCATGTTCAGGGTCAATCAACATTCTAGGCTCGACATAATAACCGGCCCAGATTGCCTGAAAACCTACCGATGATAAATTAGGAATCCAGTTTACAAACACTTCAGAAACAATTTCCAGGAAGTCCTGAGAGTTTATTTTCAGGTTCTTGTCGGTTTCCATAGGCTCAATTGCTGGTGAGGCACAACCAATAATTTGGCCGGTTTCACCCAGTTGTTGTCCGTAAACAGCGGAAAAGCCTTTATAATTTCTTCGGTCAATAACCATCGACAATGGTTTCCCGTTAACACCCAGCATAGGTAAGCGTCGGGTAATAAAGGCCTGGTGTTTTACCGGATAGATACCGGTTTGCAATCCCAGTTTTTTAGCAAACTTATCGCCTTCAGGGCCTAATGCGTTAATAAACACTTCTGTTTCGTATTCAACATAATCTTGATTATGGTCACGAACAATTACATGATAGGTTTTACCAATTTTATTCACATCTATCAGTTCGCAATCTTCCTGAACCTCGCCTCCGTTTTTAATACCAATTTCCCGAATTAAATCAATCACTCTTCCCGGTGTAGCCTGCCAGCAATTTTCCGTAATTAAAGCGGATTGGTAGGTTTTTAATTCAGGATTAAAGTCCGGAGATATCTCTTTTTGAAAATCTTTTGGTTCAATCATCCGTGCATCCGACCATGCAATAGAAGCTTCCAGGTCTTTATAGATAGCATCATCATGGGCAAAAGTTACATATTTTATCGGCAGAAAATCAATATTCTGAATTTCCTGTAGCTCTCTAAAAATTTCGAGGTTATGATTCGCTATATCCGAAAGTTCCGGCAAACTGAAATTTGGCCTTCCTCCAGCAATATTCCTCCATGAAGCACCGCGTCCGTAATTTATCATTACCGGCTTCTGCCCTGCCTCGGCAAGGTAACGGAACAATGCACTACCGCCAATACCCCCGCCGGCAACTAACGATTGTACTTTAATTTTTTTACGTTCGGTTCCGTTTAAATGGGTCACCACTTTTTCGTGTGTATTGCGTGGATATAGCTCACCTAACCCTAACTGGTTAGATAAAGGGCCACGTGGTGTAGCATCGCCAACCAATGAAATGCCATATTTTGGCAATACGGTTTTTAACCGTTTAATACAACGTGTACCACGGCAGGCACCCATACCAAGGCGTGTGGTATGTTTAATCTCATCGACGGAAATAAACTTTCTTACACCAACAACTTTTAAGATATCTTTTAGCTTCACATCTTCGCAGTGACAAATATATTGATCCTCTTCATTTTTGTCATTGCTAGTTTTAAATTCTATATTTTCAGGATAATTTTCTTTAACAATAAATCCGCGCACCTGGGTTAAGTCTTCCCCATGGATGTCCATTGACTTTACTCTGGCAACATTGGTTTTATTTTCCTTTTTCAGAATTTTTTCAATTACCCCCTCACCCAGCTTTTTCCCGTTGTTATCCACAAGATAAACTTCTGATTTTTCTTCTGCCTCGTACTCAATGGGTAAAAACAACCAGTCTTTTTTCAGGTTATATCCAAAAATGGCCAAACCGGGACATTGGTACACACACTGCATACATCCAATACATTTATCATAATCAATGTGAGGCACTGTGCTGGTCGATGATTTAGTTATGGCTCCATGTGGGCAAGAGAATGCACAGGGGTTACAAGCAAAACCATAAAGACAATCGATGATAACAAAAGGTTTCTCTTTTTGTCTTTCTGGTGTTGGCATATAAGGTTTATCCAGTACTTTTACAGGATGTTGTTGCGAATCAATATATTCTTTCGAAATTTTAAGATACTCATCATAATCAAAACGAAGGCTCAATTCATCAATAATTTCGTAGGCCGCTTGTTTCCCTCGTAATACAGCACTTGTTCCCTCACCAATTCTAATAGTATCTCCTGCACCATGGCAATCGCTCCCAAAAATTTCTTTTCCTTTAATCAATAAAACATCATCAGAAACCAGTCCGGTACAAATATTAATGGCATCAATCCCGTCAATTACTCGCTCGGTTCCGGGTACCGGTTCAAAATTTTCAGCATCAGCCACTACTGCACCAACTACACCATCATAATTTTCGTTTGGAATTGCTTTTATTAGAATGGTAGATGTAAGCACAGGAATTCCTAACCTGCGAACCCTGTTTGCCTGAACAGGGAACCCTCCTTCGTTAGGTTGCGCTTCGATGATTGCTTTTACATTTGCTCCTGCCTGCATCAGCTGATACGAAGTAAGGTAACCGATATTTCCGGCTCCTACGGTTAGTACATTTTTACCCAGCAACGTAAACTCTTGGTTCATCATCTTTTGAACTACGGCAGCCGTATAAACTCCCGGCACATCATCATTTTCAAACGGAGGCATAAAAGGGATTGCCCCTGTAGCAATGATTAAGTGATCGGCATCCACATAATAAATTTCTTCGGTTTTAATATTTTTTACAGCCAGTCGTTTCCCTTCAAGAATATCCCATACGGTTGAATTCAGAAAAATTCCGTTATGATTGTCACCGGCTAATGTTTTGGCTATATCAAATCCTCGCATACCTCCAAATTTCTTCTCTTTTTCGAAGAAAAAGAACTGGTGGGTTTGCATCAAAAACTGGCCACCAATCTGGTCGTTATTATCAATCACAATGTTTCTAACCTTGTGGTCATTTAATATCTCTCGGGCAGCTAAACCGGCAGGCCCAGCACCAATAATTACCACATCCGTTTTATATACATTAAGCGACTCATCGGTCGTAATTTTTCTTACTTTCGGTTCATAATCCTGTGGTATTTCCTTTACCTCTTTTATATTATCCACTTTGGTAATACAAATTCGCCGCACAACGCCATCAACAAGCATTTCGCAAGCGCCACACTTACCAATACCACATTCAAGGCTTCGGTTACGATGCTCCAGACTGTGACTATGAACCGGGAACCCGGCCTGATGCAATGCTGCGGCTATGGTAAAACCTCTTTCTGCTTCTATCTCTTTACCATTAAATTTAAAAGTTACTTTATCGGGGGATAGGATTTCCAGGATGGGGTGTTTGTTTATTTTATACATAGCTCAAAATATTTTTAAAATTTTAGTGGCCTAAAGTAACTACGCATCAACAAAATATCATATGATTTTTGTCAGGGAGAATAAAAAATACCTATCAATAAATACGAAATACGATTAAAAGTAAGAGTAAGGGAAAAAATAAAACATAAATTAATCAAAAATTTCTATCTCTATATTTTCAGCATTTGCATATTTAACAAGATAGTCCTTCAACTGATTAATATAAATCTCTAAATCATTATTCCCGCTAAAGGATATAATATTCATCGAAAGATTTTCTGTTTCAGCAGTGATCTTTACTCGTTCGGAGTCGCTGGTAGGGCTGCCAAACTTACCCTCCCTGTCTTCAAATACCGGAAGGTTTTCAATATTTAATGGCCCGCGTCCTATGCCATAATATTCATCCTCCTGGGTACCTATCGTAAATTGTACCGGAGGCAGTAATTTAGAAATATCAAAAGCACAAATAGCATAAAAAGAAGTAATGGAAACCAGGTTATTGATATCCACAATATTATTGATTTGATAAATGCCTTTTTCTTTCACGATACGCCGCAACAATGCTTCGGAAGACAAACGGTAACGAGCAGGGTCTTTGCCTAAAACCTTATATGCTTTTCGCGAATCGGCAATGGGTGGTAACTTTGAAATATCCTGTACGGTATAATTTTTTGAGAAATTGTTACAGGCATCATATAATAATTGATGCAATTCACCACCAGACTCTTTGACCTGAACTTTTGCCTGAATACTTCCAATAGCTACATTGGGGGACTTATCTTTTAAAATATCCGCAATATGAATTTTTATCATATGGTATTTTCATTTTGTTTAGTTTCGTTGTATCTTTAATAAAAATAAACACTTTACACATATACTTGTTGTAAAGATAAGCATCAATTTAAAAAAATATGGAACACACTGTAAAAATTCTAAAAACGGAAAAAATAACCCATGATGTAAAACATTTTGTTTTAGAGAAGCCCGAAGGATACACCTTTGAACCGGGACAGGCCATCGCTTTATCTATCCATAAAAAAGGACAGGAAGATGAGAAACGCCCTTTCACGTTTACCTCATTAAATAGCGACCCTCATCTGGAATTCATTATTAAGATCTATGACGACCATGATGGCGTAACCAAAGAGTTGGGGAAATTACAAAAATCAGACGAGCTGATTATCGGACCTCCATGGGGTACTATCCAATATAAAGGGGGCCGGTTATTTTATTGCCGGCGGAGCAGGAATAACTCCATTTATAGCCATTTTAAGGCACCTACAAAAAGAAAATCAGTTAAAGGATAATGTTCTTTATTTTTCGAATAAAACAACAAAAGATATTATTCTGAAAGAGGAATTTGAAAAGATGTTGGGGAAAAATTTTGTGAATGTAATTACCCATGAGGAGACGGATGAATATTTTCACCGTTTTATCGACAAAGACTTTTTAAAAGAACAGATTAGTGATTTTTCAAAACATTTTTACATCTGCGGTCCACCCAAAATGACAGAAAGCATCCAGGATGCCTTAAAAGAACTGGGAGCAAAACCTGATGCGCTGGTATTTGAATAAAAATAGAAGATAGTTGCAGCAGTGGTCAGTTTGCCTGCCAGAGGCAGGTGGCAGGAGGCAGTTAGGAGTCGCAGTAAGTAGTCGCAGTAGGTAGCTGGCTGTAGACAGTACATCTATACACATTTTTCAATAATAAAATTTGTGGCTTTGCTTCCCCGCTTGGCGGCAAACAGGTTTGGAAGAGACACTAAAGAAGGCAGCCCGCAGTGGATAATAACAACACGAATGACAATCTTTTATTGTTACTCATAGCTGTCCTAAATATTTTTAAAATTAAAAAATACAAACGTAATTACAGGTATTTTGGACAGATTTTTACTATTATTAAAAACGAATCCCCCCATTTAAATAAAATCCCTTGTTTATATTTG
>JAYEKP010000144.1:0-2320 GCA_034661075.1 Bacteroidota bacterium | reverse complement strand
TTTTACGGTTTGTTTACCCTAAATTACTGATAAACAAGTAAATTACAAAATTATTTAAGAGATAAATACCTGATTGTTAATAAGTTTAGTAAAATTGTTAATAAGGAGGTTTTTAGACAGTCTGACGATTACGTATATGAAACGTTTGGCATTTCGAAGCACTTTCCTATTAAGATACAAAAAATTTTAATACGAGCTGAAATGCTCGATAAACCACTGGCTGCCAAATGTTTTATATACGATGTTGTATGCTGGCCGTTTTAATACTATCAATCAGTCTTTTAATTATTTTTGCTGCACTTACTCTTTTCGACTGGCGGGAAGGGCTTGAAGGCTCTTGCCGTAAATTAGGATTGTGGGTTGGCACGCAGCGTTTGCGGCATGTGCCTGAAAGCGAAGGGAAGGGAATCTAAGTTATTCAATCCATATAAATATTACTACCATAATCATACCCAAAACCATCAACCAAACACCTCGTTTTAAAAATCCATTTTTACCGTTTACCATAACTAATCCTGAAATAGCAAGAAATATCAATAAAAAAGCATAAATATCAGCAATGTAAATCCATCCTTTTTTCTGATTGTTATGTAATTGATTTAAAAACGTAATTATCGGTCGTTTTTTATAAATCTCGTAGTAAACCTTGCCATTGGCTTTATCATAATGTCCTATTCCACCTTCTAAAAATAATTTTATTTGATTGTCAGATTCTTTTAAATGATTGACTTTTACAGATGTTTCTGTATTCCAGTGATTAATAAAATCATCGCCTTGTAGTTCCTTTGGAAAATCAATCTTAAATTCTTCGGTCTTAGTTCCAGAAAAAATGTTTTTATGCGATAAGAAAATACCGGAAAGGGCATAAACCAAGGTTATGCCCACCGCTAAATATCCAATATCTCTGTGTAAAACACGAAACCAACGTTGTACTTTCTTTTTATTCCAATTCATAATTTTCAGCTTCTATGGTATAGTTGGTATAATGCGGGATTTTACCACTCGTTATTTGTTGATAAATATCCTGAATAAAAGCTATTTCTTCTTTAAAATGCTCAGTATCTTCCTCGCCTTTGTGGTTTTCTCTTATTTTTTCTTCCCATTCTTTCACCATTTTTGCATCCATCTTTACCGGTATTAACTTTCCGGTTACTTTTGCCTTTTTTCCGGTTATTGAAGCATCAATTGTCGGAAATTTATCCCCCAGTTCAATTTTTATAAACTGGTTTTCGCTTTTACCGATAATTTTAAACCGTTTCCATGTATGTTTGCACACGTGTTCAATAATGCCTTCCACGTGAACGGTTTTACCGGACAAAGTTTCTCCTTTGGCAAATACATCATCAACAGACAAATAATTTATTGTTTTTTCCTGATTTTCTGTTTTATTGTTTTGTTTTTTATTTGTTTGATTGCATGCATTTACCGATAATAAAACGGATGCTGCAACGATAATTGAAAAAAGTTTATTCATAATTGAAATTTTTTAAAAGTGAAACGATAATAAGATTTTAAAATTCCTACCCATTGCAGGGATATATGAGCCAAAAGGCTGATAATCGGTATTGAAAATGTTTTTTACCATAACCCGAAGTTTCGGATAGCCGGGCAAAGCGTTTGAATTTAAGCCTAAGGCAAAATTAAAAACGGTATGTGGGTCTGACGGCACATAACCCCAGGGTCCACCGTCGGTGCCTTCCGGTATTTCTGCCACCCGATTTTGAGCCGAAGCATATTCAGCATCAAGCTTTATTGAATATCCGGTTACCCATGTTTTATTGATAAGCCCCCGGTAATTTATTTCTGCATTCATTTTAAATGGTGGAATGCCAAATAAGGGTGCATTTTCTCCTGCCGATAAATCAATACCATAAACGTAAGCTACGCCTGTGCCCAGATATAATGAATTTGAAGATTTTAACACATTGTTAATCTGATAAGCTGCTGAAAACTCACCGCCCATTAGCTTAGCATCGGTATTTTTTAGGGTAAAATCAACGTCAGATTCTTCTGCGGGTGCTTCATTGATAAAATCATCAAGTATATTGTAAAACAAGGCTAAATCATATTTTAACTTTTGTTTTAGGGCTTTGCCACGTACCCCAATATCAAAATTCCAGCTATATTCGGGCTTTAAGGCGGGATTCCCGACTTTTATTCCTTTGCAACTGATAATACGGGTAAACAACTCTTCCGTAGTTGGCATACGAAAAGCCCTGCCCGCATTAAAAGAAATATGTGTTTTTTTGTTTGGTGAATAGACCAGGCCGGCATTTCCGCTAAAGGCCTCTCTTTTTTCATTCCGCCCGGTTATGCTGTC
>JAYEKP010000143.1:0-11974 GCA_034661075.1 Bacteroidota bacterium | reverse complement strand
CGGAAGAAGCTGACCAGCTTAAAACAAATTTTTTGGCTAATATGTCGCATGAAATTCGAACTCCTTTGAATGCCATTCGAAGATTTTCTCAAATGTTGTCTATTGACCAATTACAAAAAAATAAACGATCTGAATATATCAAGCAAATTGAAACAAGCTGTAATACACTCACTCACTTAATTGATGATATTATTGATTTTGCAAAAATTGAATCGGGAGAAATTAAAATGGAACAAAAGAAATTTAATCCTCATCCCATTTTAGAATTTTTGTACGATCACTATACAAGCCAGCTGATAAAACTTAACAAGGAAAATATTCGTTTCTTTTATGCGAATGAAAATATTGAAAATGATTTGATGATCTATTCCGATCCGGTAAGGTTAAAACAAATTTTATCTGTTTTAATTGACAATGCCATTAAATTTACCGAACAAGGAAGAATTGAATTTGGTTTTACTCATCCATCAGATAAAGAAATACAATTCTATGTTAAAGATACAGGCATTGGCTTAGACGATCAATACCAGGATATTATTTTTGAACGATTTAGACAAATTGATGAAGGCGCTACAAAAAAGTACGACGGTGCAGGAATCGGACTCTCCATTGCTAAAAATCTTACGCAATTACTAAATGGTAAGATTTGGGTAGAATCTACATTAGGCAAAGGATCCACATTTTATGTTAAATTACCTCATACAACCGAAAAAGCTGACACAGAAATTATTCAACCTTCTTCATTCAATTGGAAGGATAAAAAAATACTGGTAGCAGAGGATAAAAAAATTAATTTTGAAATAATCAAAGAAACGCTAAGTATTACCAATGTTCATCTAATTTGGGCAAAAAACGGACAAGAAGCGATTGAAACGATAAAATCACACAATGATATTGATTTAATTTTAATGGATATACAAATGCCGGTGATGGATGGTTACGAAACCACCCGGCTGATTAAAGAGTTTAATCCGGAAATCCCGGTTATAGCTCAAACAGCTTATGCTTTGCCACAAGATAGTTATAAATGCATTGATGCAGGATGCGACGATTATATTGCCAAGCCAATTTCCATCGATTTGTTTTTAAATAAAATCAATCGGTTCTTGTCATAAATTTGTTAAGAAACAACTTTTTTAATGTTTGTTAATTTGGTTAACAAATCTTCAAGGTAATTTAAGTGTAGCATATTAGCTCCATCGGATTTTGCATTTTGTGGTTCAGGATGAGTTTCAATAAAAATGCCATCAACACCTACAGCAATTCCTGCTTTAGCAACCGTTTCAATTAATTCTGGCTTACCACCAGTTACGCCCGACGACTGGTTAGGTTGTTGTAAGCTATGGGTAATATCTAAAATTACAGGATATCCAAATTGTTGCATTTCGGGAATTCCACGGTAATCAATAATTAAATCCTGATAACCAAACATCGTACCACGCTCCGTTAACATCACTTTTTGATTTCCTGATTCAACGACTTTATCCACAGCAAATTTCATAGATGCAGGCGATAAAAACTGTCCTTTTTTAATATTAACAACCTTGTTGGTTTTTGCTGCAGCAATTAACAAATCGGTTTGGCGGCAAAGAAATGCCGGGATTTGTAAAATATCCACATATTCTGCAGCCATTTCAGCTTCTTGGGCTGTATGTATATCAGTTACTACAGGAACCTTTAATTGTTCACGTACTTTCCCTAAAATTTTTAATGCTTTTTCATCGCCTATTCCGGTAAATGAGTCAAGTCTCGAACGGTTTGCCTTTCGATACGAAGCTTTAAAAACATACGGTATTTTTAGCGTATCTGTTATCTGTATAATCTTTTCCGCAATACGAAAAACCATTTCTTCACTTTCAACCACACAAGGGCCTGAAAGCAAAAAAAACTGATTTGTATCTGTAAATTTTATATAAGGAATTTGCTGAAGCATATGGTAAAGTTTTAATGTTAATTGAGTACGTAAAATTAATAATTATATTTTCCTTTCCAGAGATTTTTTAATCGATTTAACAGCTCTGCTTCTTTAGCATTTTTTTGGGGGGTATAAATAAGTGTACTTTTTAATGGATTAGGCAAAAAATCATCCTGAACGAAATTTCCTTCATAGCTATGGGCATATTTATAGTTTTTGCCATAGCCTAAGTTTTTCATCAATTTGGTAGGGGCATTTCTGATATGAAGAGGTACGGATAAGGCTCCGGTTTTACGAACTAATTGCTGTGCATCGTTTATAGCCTGATAAGCAGAATTGCTTTTGGGTGAGGTGGCAAGATAAATGGTTATTTCGGAAAGAATAATGCGCGATTCGGGCCATCCAATTTTATTCACTGCATCAAATCCGTTGTTGGCTAATAATAGTGCATTTGGGTTTGCCAACCCAATATCTTCAGCAGCTAAAATTAACAAACGGCGGGCAATAAATTTGGGATCTTCACCCCCTTCAATCATTCGTGCCAACCAATAAACCGCAGCATTTGGGTCGCTTCCACGTACCGATTTTATAAAAGCCGAAATAATATCGTAATGTTGTTCTCCATTTTTATCATAGGTAGCAATATTTTCCTGTAAAATCTCTACTACTTTTTTATTATCAATAATGATTTTCTCATTATTTTGTTTTGCTTTTTCCGTATTGATGACTAATTCCAGGGTATTATAAAGTTTACGGGCATCACCCCCCGAAAATCGAAGTAATGATTCATATTCAGCGATTTCAATGGGAAGCTGTTTTAAATGGATATCTTCTTTTATAGCACGTTCAATCAGTGTGGTTAAATCTTTTTCTTCAAGCGATTTTAGTACATATACCTGGCAGCGGGAAAGGAGAGGAGAGATGACCTCAAATGAAGGATTTTCGGTAGTTGCTCCAATTAAAATTATTGTTCCCTGCTCTACAGCCGATAATAATGAATCCTGTTGTGATTTATTAAACCGATGAATCTCATCAATAAATAAAATGGGATTGGGAGCATCAAAAAATTGTTGTTTTTTTGCTTTCTCAATGGTTTCGCGAACATCTTTAACACCAGAATGGACAGCACTTAATGTAAAAAAAGGACGTTGTTGCTGGTTGGCAATAATTTGGGCTAATGTAGTTTTACCCACACCAGGGGGGCCCCATAAAATAAAAGAAGGAATATTTCCGGATTCAATAGCCTTTCGTAATATCGCATTTTCGCCTACCAAATGTTCCTGTCCTATATAATCTTCAAGATTCTTTGGCCGCATCCGGTCTGCTAAAGGTTGGTTTATGGCCATAAATAATTCTTTCTTATTTTTGGATCAATATTTGATTGTTTTAATTAAACTAAACATTTTTATTTATTCAGCGTAAAACAAATATGTTTGCATTACAAAAATAAACTTTTTTAATCGTTTTTTTATGAATCAAGCTAAAACCTAAAAACTATGCAAAAAAACAAATCCCTAACCAAAATTATTGCATTTTCTTTCATGATTTTATTTTCATCAACAACTATGGCACAATTTAGCCAGGTTGGAGCTTTTATGGCAGGAAGTGCAGAAGATGCAGAAAAGTTATTTGAAGCATACATATCACCTTATGCCAATGGTATGGGGGCCGGATTAAGTGCCGGATGGTATAATACAGCTAAATCACATAAGTTAGGTGGTTTTGATGTAACCGTAACCTTAAATACGGCAATCATCCCATCGGCTAATAAAACTTTCGATCCAACATTATTGGGAATAGGTGAAGGAAGTTCTCTTATTTCAAGAGTAGAATTTGCAGATAATCAATCTCCAACTGCTGCTGGTAAAAAAGAAACCGGTTCACAAGTTACTTATTACTTATTATTACCAATTGCTGGCGAAACAGAATTGGCTTCATTTAACTTACCTAAGGGCTCAGGATTTGGTTATATACCAACACCAATGATCCAATTAGGCCTTGGAACAGTAAAAGAAACCGATCTTATTGTTCGATATTCTCCTGAATTAAGTATTGGTAGTGGTGGTAAAGTTGGATTATGGGGAGTAGGTGTTAAACATAGTATTAAACAATGGATACCTGCACTGAAAAGGTTACCCGTTTTAGAAATGTCTGTTATGGGAGGTTATACTAAATTAAAATCAACTACAGATATTAATTTTATGCCTTCATTTTATGAAGGTTACGCAGATTATATTGAAGATATTCCTTCTTATTATAATAATCAGGAAATGCTTTTGGATATTAGTAATATTACTGCTAATTTTTTAGTTTCGGCTAATTTACCGATAATTTGTATTTACGGAGGTGTTGGTATCAGTTCTAGTACAACCAATTTAAAACTTGCCGGTAATTATCCTTTTCCAAGAATTCAAGATGAACAAATAGTTGTGGATGAAAATTCAGCCGAAAAAGATCCTGTTGATATTTCCATTAAAAGTAAAGATGGAAGTGTAACCAAACCGAGGTTAAATGCTGGTTTTAGGCTGAAATTTGCAGTAGTAACGTTACATTTTGATTATACCTATGCCGATTATTCCATTGCTACCGCAGGGTTAGGCGTAACCTTACGTTAAAATTATAGTCTTTAGATCAAAAAAAAACGAAGCTGTCCAAAAAGTCAAAAATCATCGTCATTCCGAGGATCCCGATAACTATCGGGAGACGAAGGAACCGAAGCACGAAGTGCAAGCTCAACGAAGTTAATCTATTGATTATCAATTCAGAAAAATTCCTTCACTTCCTGCCTGCCGGTTTACCCGCCGATAAGGAGGGCAGGCACGGCGTTCGGAATGACGTCTTCAAACCTTTTTGGACAGCCTTATTTATATTTTAATAAACTAATATTATTTAGAATATTCTGTAATATCGGTAGCAATTTTAAGTACTTTAACCGAATTACCCTCTTCATCTAGAATGGGTGTATAAGTGGCCACAAAAACATATTTTTTGCCTTCAAATTCCACATTTTCCGTTTCTTTCTTGGTAATTCCATTGCGTAAGTCGTTCCAGAATTGCTCATTATCTTTCAGTTGTGCTTTTGTAAGCTTCATATTGTCTGTATGATGCGTACCGATTAACTGATCTCTGGTTGTACCAACCAATTGTAAATAGTTATCATTTACAGAAATTATACGTCCTTCAACATCGTACTCTATTACCAGATTTGCACGGTTCAGTGCATCCAATAACCCTTGCATTTCGCCACTTCTTCGTGCCGCTTCTTCCTGTGTGGCTTGTAACTCTTCCATATTTTGGCGCATTTCTTCTTCTTGTGCAGCCATCTCTTCACTTTGTTGTTGCGATTGTTCTAATAATTGATTCGTTCGGATGTTAATTTTTGTTGTCGATATGGTAGAAGCAATACTTTCTCCAACCTCTTCAACAAACTTAATTACATGGTCTTCAAATGCATTAAATCCTGCCAGTTCAACCACACCAAATATTTCATCATTTACTTTTAAAGGAACAATAAGTAGCGCATTAGGAACAGATTCACCCAAACCCGAGGTTATATTAATATATTCATCGGGTAAATCGGTCATGTAAATAGTTTTTTGTTCCTGAACACAACGTCCAATCAAACCTACGCCAAAATCAATCCTTTTTTCCATATACTTACGTCGTTCGTATGCATAGCAGGCTAATAGTTCAACAAATTTATCCTTTTTGTCATCATCATTTATGATAAATAAACCACCCTGGTTGGCGTCAATATATTTAACGAGGTTGCTGATAATATGATAAGCAAATTCATGCATATCATCTGTATTTTGTCGCAAAATTTCACCAAACTTGGCCAAACCTTGAGTTGCCCAATTTTGCTTCTGATCTTCTATTTTACGTTTCTCTTCTTGTTCTCGCGCTTCTTTTAAACTTTCCCGCATTTCTAATAAAGAATTGCCCAGCACATCCTTTTCACTCAATAAATCAAACTCTTTATCTAAATTTCCTTTACCAATTTCCTGGGCAAATGCAGCCGTTCTATTAAGGCCGTCGATTAGGGTGTTAACCGATTGATTCATTTGTCCTATTTCGTCTTGTGATTTTATCTTAACTTTTTTCGATTCGTCAATATCTCCTTTAGCTAAATCACTTAAAACTTTGGTTGTTTTTACCACAGGTTTAGAGATGCTATAGGCTATTATCCATATAATAATAGCAATTAATAATAAACCAACAAGCCCAACAAAAATCGATTTTTGAAGGGTTGCTTTTGATTCTTCCATGATTATATTAACTGGTACAGCAAATGCAAAAGACCATGGTGTTGGGCTTTTTCCGATATAAACGGGTGCAAATGAAATCCAATATTCTTCCCCGTCTTTGCTTATGGTATAGGAAAATTTTTCACCCTTTTGAATCTTTTGAATTATTTCAGAAGTTTCTATTTTTGCTCCCAAATCTTGTTCAATAAACTTGCCCACTAACTCTTGATTATTGTGAGCTATATATTGTCCATTAAATGCAATTAAAAAAGCGTAGCTTTGATCAATCGGGTGTATGTTTACAATTAAATCCTGAAAACGCTGTAAGGGTAAATCAAACCCCGCCATACCCACGGCTTTATTTTCATCTAGAATAGGAACAGTTACACTGGTTTCAAGTATTTCATCTTCTCCTTGCTGATAGGCAAAAAAATATGGATCCATTACATATTCCACCTTTTTATCCATAATATCATAATAAGCACCACGAGTAAAACCAGGTACCGTGTCCAAAATCTCTTCTTTATAGAGAATTTGCCCGCCCATTCGATAATAGGTTAATCGTAACCTACCATGAGGTTTATCCCAGTCAGGCCAAAGCGCACTTAATTCCCAATTATACCAGGTAGATAAAAAGTTTGGATTTTCTTCGATTAAATGCAGAAGCATCTCTTTATGTATCTCTTTTCGATTTTGCGAGTCAAGATTTTTATAACCCATAGATACATGGGCTAATGCACGTGCCATATTCATATCCACATTCAAATCTGCTTTTACATAATTGGCATATTCACTAGCATAAGTATCGGTTAGTTCTTTAGCATTGTCAATAGAAATACTATTTAATTTTAAACTCACATAACCTAACGCTAAAGCATAAATTATGGAAGATACTGAAAGAATATAAACCAGCATCTTTGTTTTAAGATTCATCTTCATTTTCATGGGATTGTATCTTTATAGTTTAGGTAAAATATTTTTTTTATCAAGAAATACTCTCTATTTAAAGCACACAATGTATAAAAAAAATATCATTTTTGAAAACGAATAAATAAAATGGAATGAAAAGGGTAAAATAATCGATAAAATGTTAATAAATCAGTCATAAATATTTATCAAAAAATGCAAATAAAATGTTTTCTTAGCATCATTGTTTACGAAATAATAAAACTATGATATTAGCACGTATTGACTGGGCTATTGTTTTTTCGTTTTTTACACTTTCATTAGTTATTGGTATCTATTCCTCAAAAAAAGCCGGAAAAAGTGCTTCGGAATTTTTTCTTTCAAATCGAAATATGCCCTGGTGGTTATTGGGTGTATCGATGGTAGCCACTACTTTTTCCTGCGATACCCCCAACCTGGTAACCGATATCGTGAGGCAAGATGGAGTTTATGGGAACTGGGCATGGTGGGCATTTTTACTTACCGGGTTACTCACTGTTTTTATTTATGCCAAATTATGGCGCCGGTCAGGAGTTATGACAGACCTTGAATTTTATGAAATTCGCTACAGTGGGAAAGTTGCTGCCTTTTTACGGGGTTTTAGGGCTATTTACTTAGGTGCATTATTCAACATTTTTATCATCGCTACCGTTTCGTTGGCATTAATTAAGATAAGCGCTGTAATGCTCCAGTGGACACCCGTAAAAACAATTCTTATTGCGTCAATAATTACCGTAATATATAGTGCACTAGGAGGACTACGCGGAATTTTATTAACCGATTTTTTTCAGTTTATCATGTCTATGGCAGGGGCTGTTGGTGCTGCTATTATCGTACTAAAAATGCCCGAAGTAGGAGGAATGGATGGGTTGGTTAGTCATCCTGAAGTTATTCCTAAACTTAGATTTTTACCAAAATTTTCGGATACTGAAGCATTAATAACTTTATTGGTTTTACCACTGGCTGTTCAATGGTGGAGTGTTTGGTATCCCGGAGCCGAACCCGGTGGTGGGGGATATATTGCTCAACGAATGTTGTCGGCACGTAATGAAAAAGGCGCAGTTAAAGCTACTTTATTTTTCAATGTAGCTCATTATGCACTCCGTCCATGGCCATGGATAATTGTTGCTTTAGGCTCTGTCATCATTTTTCCCGATCTGTTGAGTTTGCAACAAACCTTTCCTAATATCGACCCACAGTTTGTTAAGCATGACTTAGCTTACCCTGCTATGCTTTCTATGTTACCCAAAGGATTATTAGGATTAGTGGTTGCCTCACTCATAGCTGCATACATGTCAACCGTCTCAACACAATTAAACTGGGGTGCTTCATATCTTGTAAATGATTTTTACAAACGATTTGTGAACCAACAAGCCTCGGAAAAACAGCTGGTTAGGGCTGGCAGGTTATTCACTGTGCTTTTAATGATTTTGGCCGGGCTATTTACCCTTTTATTGAGCAATGCATTACAGGCTTTTCACATTATCCTACAAATTGGTGCCGGAACAGGGTTAATTTTTATTTTAAGGTGGTTTTGGTGGAGAGTAAATGCGATAACAGAAATTACAGCTATGGTTGTTTCATTTGTTGTAGCCTTGTTCTTGCAATTTATTTATCCTCATTTTGGTTTTCAACCCATCTCCGGGCCGGTACAAATGTTAATTGGTGTTTTTATTACGTCGATTGCATGGTTATCGGTTGCACTTTTAACAAAACCTACCGATGATGAAACGTTATTTAAATTCTATAAACTGGTTAATCCCGGGGGGCCGGGATGGAGGAAGATTAGAAACAGGGCAAAGCATAAAGGAATTGATTTGAGCGGTAACTCCGGAAAAAGCTGGGATGTTCCTACAGGAATTGTATGTATGGTATTGGGTGCTTTTGCCATTTACTCCACACTTTTTGCTACGGGTTACTGGATTTATGGAGAATTTCTCCAGGCTATAATTTCAACTTCTATATCTATTTTAGCTATCTTTGCGCTGTTAAGAATCTGGAGTAAACTAAAAATACAATAATTTATGGATATAACATTACTAGTACTTGCAGCAGGCATGGGAAGCCGATATGGAGGATTAAAACAACTCGATCAGGTAGGGCCTGGCGGAGAAACCATTATTGATTATTCTGTATACGATGCTATTGAAGCCGGTTTCACAAAAGTTGTTTTTATTATCCGAAAAGATATAGAAAAAGAGATGAATGAACTGTTGTTTAAAAAATATAGCCAAAAAATTAAGATAGAATATGTATTCCAGGAGTTAGAAAATGTACCTGAAGGAATAGAAATTCCGAAAGACAGAGAAAAACCCTGGGGAACAGGGCACGCTGTTTTAATGGCCAAAGAGATTATTCATGAACCGTTTGTTGTAATAAATGCTGACGATTTTTATGGCAAAGGAGCCTTTAAAGTCGTTGCCGATTATATACGTAGCCAGGGAGATGATTTGATCGGGAAATATTGCATGGCTGGTTACTTATTAAAAAATACTTTATCGGAACATGGTACGGTATCACGCGGGGTATGCAAAGTAAATGAAAACAATGAACTGGTTGATATTACCGAAAGAACAAAAATAGGTTGGGAAAACAATAAAATTGTAGCGAATAGTGAAGATGGTAAAATATCTTTTACAGGGGATGAATTTGTATCCATGAATTTCTGGGGCTTTACGCCAGATGTTTTTCCTGAGTTGGAGTCAGAATTTAAAAAATTTATTCAGCAAAATAACGACCATCCAAAAGCCGAATATTATATTCCAAGTATAGTAAGCCATCAAATGGAAACAAAAAATGCAACCGTTAAAGTATTACAAGCTAAGAGCCAATGGTTTGGCGTTACTTATAAAGAGGATAAACCGGTGGTTATTGAAAAGATAAAAGAATTAACCAAAGCAGGTGAATACCCACAACAACTTTGGGATGCATAAAACTAAACATATATGATATCCCGGATTTTAATTTTTCCGGGATTTTTTAATAATGGAATCTATTCGTTTACTATTTAATCAATTCAATTTAAAAGGAACTTTTAAAAGCGCTTGCCGTTTTGGTTCTGGCCATATTAACGATACTTTTTTAATTAACACAATAGAAAAAGAATACCCAAACTATATTCTACAAAAGAATAATCCCACTGTTTTTGAAGATATTCCTAAAATGCTTCAAAATATTGCATATATAACTGATTACCTGCAAATTAAACAACCCGAAACGCAAAAGCTGCAATTATTTAAATCCCCCGAAGGGAATCATTTTGTTATAGACCATAATTCACAATACTGGAGTGCTTATAATTTTATTGATGGTGTAAGCTATGATTTAGTAAAAAATGAAAAACAAGCACTGGAAGGAGGGAAGGCTTGGGGCAATTTTCTTGCTCAATTAATTGATTTTCCTATCCATCAATTACACATAACACTTCCGGGTTTTCATAATTTGCAGTTGCGTTTAACACAGTTTTATGAAGTTTTGCAAACAGGGATTCAACAAAGAGTAGATAACAATACTGCGCTTATTGCATTTATTCGAAGCCGTGAAAATAAAATGCTTGATTACCAACAAAGTTTATTTTGCTCAGAAATCCCTAAAAGAATAACGCATAATGATACTAAATTCAATAATATTTTATTTGATAATAAAGATCATTATTTGTGTATTATAGACTTAGGAACCATTATGCCCGGTTTTATCCATTACGATTTTGGGGATGCTATACGTACCGTATGCAATACTTCACTCGAAGATGAAAAGAACTTACGTAAAACAAATTTTAACCTGTCATTTTTTAACGCTTTTACCAAAGGATACCTAATGCATGCAAAACCACATTTATTGGCTCAGGAGCTAAATTATTTGCCTTTTTCGCCATTATTTATGACCTATCTCATTGGATTACGCTTTTTTACAGATTATTTGCAAAATGATCAATATTTTAAAACCCGGTATCCGGAACATAACCTACAGCGTGCTAAAGTTCAGTTCCAATTACTTCGCGATATGGAAAAAAATATTAGAACGATGAAAGAAATCATTCAAACTCTCTAATGATTTCATTCATTTGATACAATTCGCAAAATTTTTGCTGTTGTTATTAAAAAATGCTTATATTTATTACCCATTCGAAAAAGCTACTATGAAACAAAAAATATTTTATACGTTATTTTTGGGGATCACTATTCTTTTCGTTTCTGCTTTACCGGTAAAAGACACTTCTTCCGATAAATATAAAAAAGTAAGACAGCGAATGGTGCGCGACCAGGTTGTGGCCAGAGGAATTAAGGATCAAAAAGTTATTCAGGCGATGCTTAATGTACCACGCCATTTATTTGTACCTACTAATTATCAACGCATGGCCTATGAAGACCGTCCTTTACCTATTGGTGCAGGACAAACCATCTCACAACCCTATATTGTGGCCTTAATGACAGAAACACTAGAGCTGAATAAAAATATGAAAGTCCTTGAAATTGGAACGGGTTCTGGCTATCAATCAGCAATTCTGGCAGAAATTGTAAACGAGGTTTATACTATTGAAATTATTGAATCATTAGGCAAAAAAGCAGATGAATTATTATCTCGTTTAGGGTATCATAATATTCACCTCAAAATTGGTGATGGCTATAAGGGATGGCCGGAAAAAGCTCCCTTTGATGCTATTATTGTAACTTGTGCACCCACAGATATTCCACAACCACTTAAAAAACAACTCAAAGAGGGAGGCAGAATGATTATTCCTGTTGGCGGAAGCATTGTACAGGAATTAGCACTTCTGGAAAAAAAAGATAACAAGATGAAAAAGAAAATTGTTGCACCCGTAAGATTTGTGCCTATGGTCCGGCAAGATGGGAAGCAATATTGATTA
>JAYEKP010000142.1:0-2347 GCA_034661075.1 Bacteroidota bacterium | reverse complement strand
TTTATTCATTAGAAAGTAAAGGTGAATCTTTTGACTCTTACAGATTAGTAAATATTGGCGAACAATATGGATTGGGTTACGAAAATGTACAATCGATTACCCGTGATAAGAATGGAAGCTTATGGATTAGCACATTTGGAAATGGTATTTATAAAATTAATCCGGATGAAGAAGGAAATGAGACGGAAGAGATTGTTAATTATTCTACGAAAAATGGATTATCAAACAATTTTATTAAACAAGTTTATCAAGACTGGGAAGGTAATCTTTGGATAGCTACTTATGGTAATGGATTAGCATACTACGTAAGCGAAGCGCTTACTTTTTTACATCAGGATGTAAAGGATCTGCAAGGTAATATCCTTTCTCTCGAAGAGTCAGAAACCAATTTATGGTTAGGTGGTGAAAATGTTATTGTGAAGGTTAACAAACAAAATAACCAAACAGAAACCATTGATCAATCGAATGGATTACCCGTGGATAAAATAACAAGCTTGTATTTAGATACTCAAAACAGGCTGTGGATTGGAACACAAAATTCGGGAGTTTACCGAATGAACTCCACAACCAATCAGGCAAACCTTGTTTATCATTCTTCAAATACCCTGGAGAATAATGTAAATTGTATTGTTGGACATGATAATCTGGTTTATATCGGAACAAAAAATGGTATTTTTGTTTATGATTTAACAACCGGAGGCCGAAAACTTTATAATACCACTCAGGGTTTGCCCCATAATGATATTAAATGTATTTTTATTGATAAGGAGAATAATCCATGGATCGGAACAAAAAGTAACGGTATTTTTGTATTAAACGATTCTCTGCAATATACGATTGCAGGAAATGTAAAATTAGAATTTACAGCGATTACCCAAGATGCTGATGGACACATTTGGGCTGCAACTTATGGCGACGGAGTGTTTAAATTTATCGAAGATACGATAAAATATTTTTCTACCGATAACGGTTTAAAATCGAACTATTGTTATAGTTTAATTGCTGATGCTAAAGGAAAGGTTTGGGTAGGCCATCGTTTAGGGATGAGTAGCATCGATATTCATTCTGATGAAGTTGAAATCCTGGATAAGGAAAAAGGAATTACCGGCGATTGTAATTTTAATGCCGTGCTTAAACAAAATGATGGAGTAATATTTTTCGGTACCACGAATGGATTGGTAAGATATGATAGTTCAAAAGACAAAGAAAATACGCTTCCTCCCAAAGTAGCCATTCATGAAATATTATTTTCTGATGAGCCTGTAGATTTTTCTGCACCGATTAACTTACCCTATCAGATTCATAAATTGAGAATCAGTTATGTAGGATTAAGTTATAGTAATCCCGATGGTGTTACCTATAGATATAAATTAGATGGTTACGACCTTGACTGGAGTGAGCCGACTACAAGCAGAGAAGCTTATTATCCAAGAGTTGAGGATGGGAATTATACATTTATGTTAAAAGCATGTAATGCTGATGGATATTGCATTGAAAAACCTTTGGAAATTCAGATTAGTATTCGTCCTCCATTTTGGAAAACCTGGTGGTTTATTACTTTATCAATCCTTATTGTTGTTGGTGCCATTTATTTTATCATCAAATATCGAGAACAAAAACAAAAACAATTACAAGAATATCTGGAAAAAGAACTTGATGCAAGAACAAAAGAAGTTGTTCAGCAAAAAGAAATTCTTGAAATTAAAAACCGTGATATTACGGATAGTATAAATTATGCCCAACGTATACAATCCAGTATTTTACCTTCTATAAAAACCATTAACGATAATTTTTCAGGCGCATTTGTCTATTTTAGGCCCCGCGACATTGTGAGTGGAGATTTCTACTGGTATGACAAGGTAAATAATGATAAATTTTTAATTGTTTGTGCCGACTCTACAGGACATGGAGTTCCCGGCGCATTTATGTCAATGATTGGAACTACTTTGATCAAAGATATTTGTTTGCGATCAGATGTTGATTCTCCATCGGAGGTATTAAAAAGATTAGATAAAGAGTTGCAAGGAACGTTAAATCAAAATGTTGAAGCCGAGCGTGCCAACGATGGAATGGATATTATTGTTTGTGAAATTGATGTGAATACACATTACATGAGATTTTCATCCGCTATGCGCCCATTGATTTTATATAAAAATCAGGAATTACAGTATGTTCGCGGAAATAAAGCATCCATAGGGGGAGATCCAAAAGCAGAAAAGCAGTTTGAAAATATTGGATTCCAATTGAATAAAGGCGATATTGTATACATGTTCTCTGATGGATATCCTGATCAGTTTGGCGGCCCAAGAAGGAAAAAATTTAAAATGGATCGGGTAAAAAATATGCT
>JAYEKP010000141.1:0-12131 GCA_034661075.1 Bacteroidota bacterium | reverse complement strand
CGTTAGCATCAAAACGAGCGTGTGCTTCATTATGCACTTTTACAATTCTGAAAAGGGCTATATCATTGGGCAAAAAATTGTTTAATTTAAATACAAGTTTTAAATCTTTATCTAAACCTTCCTGCTTACTTTCAAAATGGGCTACAAAAAAACTAGCATGAACTCCACTATCGGTTCTCCCGGCTCCTGTAATTTCAATATCTTCTCGTAAAATGGTAGAAAAGGCTTTGGTTACTATCTCTTGCACGGTTGATGCATTGGGTTGAATTTGCCAACCATGATAATTAGTGCCTTTATAACTTAATTGTACAAAATATCTTTCGTTCACTTTTTTTAAAAGGTCTAAAAAACATCTTTTATGGTAAAAGAATTATTATTGATAAAAAAGGTATCTCCGGTTTTTAAATTTTTCATTGCATTATAAACCGGAACTTGCGTTGAGATAGCGTAAACACTTTCATTGTCGACTGTAATTTTTCCTAAAGCTGCAGAAACAAACATTTTTTGTTTATCGGTAATAATAACAGCTCCAAATTCTACTTTATCTGAGATTCTTTCAGGATCGACCTTTCTAACCAGTTTAAGATCTTCTAAAAATTTATTCATCTGCTTTACTTGAAGATCTTTTTTCTTCATCATATCTTCTTTAAAGGGATCAAACATATCATGATCACCTTCATAATCATTAGCTGTTTGAATAATTTCCTGAATTCGGTCCTTGCTTGTCTTAATATTTCTTTCAAGAAGTTCAATAAAAGATTTTATAATATTTTTCTTTACTGCTTTCTTTTCCATAGCTATAATCATATTAACATCAAATATACAAAATTAATGTTTGTTCCAAAATCTTCAAATACCTTTTGTCAACTTTAAACGGAATAAACCTTATTTAAGATTTTTGGTCTAAAAAATTAATAAATCTAAGAATTTATTTCTATAGGATTTTTATTAAATTGATCAGCTAAAAACTATAAAATTATTAAAAAATGAAGAAAATAAGTAAAATTTCAATGGTTCTATTATCATGTTTTATAATTAACATTTCTAATGCTCAAGATAAAAGTGATTGGAAAGGCGGTTATCCCGAAGGATGCACATCTATAACGGTAGGAAAAAATGCTTCTGTAGATGGTTCTGTAATAACTTCACATACCGATGATAGTCACAGGACCCGATCCTGGATGGATATTCAAGCTGCAAAAAATTATAAACCTGGTGAAATGGTTCCCATGTATAAACGAAGTGCTGACGATACAAAGGCAATGCCAGCTTATAAACATGAAAAAATAGGTGAAATACCACAAGTTGAACATACTTATCAATATATTAATTCTGCCTATCCTTGTATGAATGAAAAACAGCTAGGTATAGGAGAATCTACCTTTGGTGGGAGAGAAGAGCTTCAGTCGGATGAAGGTTTAATAGATTGTCAGCGTCTTTGCCAGTTAATGGTTGAACGTTGCTCTACAGCTCGACAGGCAATTCAAATGGCTGATGAATTAACTAAAAAATATGGATGGAACGATTATGGCGAATGCCTGACCATTGCCGATCCCAAAGAAGTATGGCACTTTGAAATTGTTGGACCCGGAAAAGGGAAAACAGGCGCAGTTTGGGTTGCTCAACGTGTTCCCGATGATCATATTGCCGTTAATGTTAATGCCAGTACCATTAAAGAAATTGATTTATCAAAACCTGATTATTTTAGGGCTTCTGATAATATCTATGATGTAGCCAAAGAAAATGGCTGGTGGAACGAAGATGAAACATTTCGTTTCTACTATGTTTATGCTCCCGAAAGCAGAAATGCTATAGGTTCCCGTCGCAGAGAGTGGAGAATATTTGATTTATTAGCTCCATCATTAAATTTGGACCCCAATGCACAGGATTATCCTTTTTCGGTTAAACCGGATAAGAAAGTTACCTTAGATGACCTGGTAATGGTATTTAAAGACTATTACGAAGGCACACCTTATGATATGACTCGAAATATTAAAGCAACCGACGAAAATGGCAAAACCATCATATCTCCTTTGGCTAACCCATTTATGCCGTACGATCAATTGGAAATATCCAATGTAAGCGGTGGATGGTATAGTGTTGATGATGAAACCGGGGATATCAGTTTTCTGGGCGAACGTACTATTGCCCGCTGGTATACCATGTATGCTACGATTATTCAGTGCCGCGACTGGCTTCCCGATGAAATTGGCGGAGTAGTATGGTTAGCTCAGGATAATGTAGCTACTTCTATCTATGTTCCGGTATATTGTAGTGTTACCGATTTACCTCAATCGTATAAAACTCCCGGTAGAGTTAATGGATATACAAGAGAATCAGCATGGTGGGCGTTTAACCGCATGGGAACATTAGCCGCTCAACGCTGGGGCGATATGCGACACGATGTAGATGCCGTTTGGGAACCAATGCAAAAAGAACTGTTCGATAATCAACAAAAAATTGAAAAAGAAGCACTTAATCTTTATAAAGAAAAAAATCCCCAGAAAACGATCAAATATTTAAATCAATATTCAAACGGCTGGGCGAATAAAGTCGTTGATGAAGCCTGGAAGCTAGGTGATTTTTTGTGGACAAAATATGATGAGAAATTTTAAATTTTGAAGAAGAATGTTATCCTAAACTTGCTGTCACCCTGAGCTTGACGAAGGATGACATTCCTCTTAATTAAATCCAAAATATGATGACTAAAAATAAACGCGGTTTTGCCAGTGACAATAATTCAGGGGTACATCCTGAAATAATGAAAGCAATCAATGAAGCCAACGAAGGGCATACCATTGCCTATGGAGATGACCCTTATACGCAACGGGCAAAAGAAAAATTCTACGAACATTTTGGGACCGATATTGATATTTATTTTGTATTTATAGGTACAGCAGCCAATGTATTGGGATTAAATGCTGCAACACGATCATGGAATTCGGTTATATGTGCCGAAACAGCTCATATCAATGAGGATGAATGTGGTGCTCCTGAAAAATTCAATGGATTTAAACTTTTAACTGTTGAAACCCCCGATGGGAAACTTACCGTTGATTTAATTCAAAAACATATGAAAGGGTTTGATTTTGAACATCATTCACAACCTAAAATTATATCTATTACTCAGGCAACAGAATTAGGTACTGTTTATACACCTGATGAAATCAAAAAACTAGCGGATTATGCCCATCAACATGATATGTATTTGCATATGGATGGAGCCCGTATAGCCAATGCTGCAGTGAGTTTAAATTCAGGATTTAAAGAATTTACAAAAGATGCCGGAGTAGATATCCTCTCTTTTGGAGGAACCAAAAACGGTATGATGTATGGAGAAGCCATTATTTTTCTAAATAAAGCCCTTGGTCAGGATTTTAAGTTTGTTAGGAAACAAGGAATGCAACTAGCATCTAAAATGCGGTTTATATCCGCTCAATTTGAAAAATACCTGACCAATAACTTATGGTTTAAAAGTGCCGAACATGCTAATAAAATGGCCAAATTACTGGAAAATAAAGTAAAGGAAATACCTCAAATTAAAATCACTCAAAAAGTTCAGGCCAATGGTGTTTTTGCAATGGTTCCTAAAAAAATTATGGACGATTTAAAGCAAGAATATTTCTTTTACGACTGGGATGAATCGAAAAACGAAGTTCGCTGGATGTGCTCCTTTGATACAAAAGAAGAAGATATTTTAACATTTGTTAAATTAATCAAAAGTAAATTAAATGCATAGTAAAACGGGCATTCTTGCCTGTTTTATTTTTTTCAGGCAGGTTAAAATTTAATAAATCATTCTTCCAAAAGAAAATATTAACAAAAAAGCCGCTTTTATTAACTATTTTTTCTGCCTAAAATAAAAACTAATACTTTTGGCTTCAGTAATTATCTACATAAAAAAATATATCTAATGAGTGGCTTTTTTGGTAGTATTTCAAAATCTAGTTGTGTAACTGATGTATTTTACGGAACAGATTATCATTCCCATTTAGGAACTAAACGCGCGGGTATGACTTTTTATTCACCGGAGAAAGGTTTTCAGCGCTCAATACATAGCCTGGAAGATGGATATTTTAGAAATAAATTCGAAAGTTATCTATCAAAATTTACCGGGAAATTAGGCATTGGAGTGATAAGCGATACTGAGGCACAACCTATTGTGGTTACTTCCCATTTAGGGCAATTTGCGGTGGCTACCGTAAGTAAAATTATGAATATCGATGAGTTGGAAAAAGAGTATACAAATAACCACCGAACCTTTACCGAAAACAGCCAGGGATTTATAAACCCAACAGAAATTGTATCGATGTTAATTGCTGATGGTGACGATTTTGTTTCAGGGATTCAAAATGTTTACGATAAGATAAAAGGTTCGTGCTCAATGCTTATTTTAACTGAAAACAGTATCATAGCAGCACGCGATAAGCTGGGAAGAACACCCATAATTATAGGAAAAAAGAACGATGCCTATGCGGCCAGTTTTGAAACCTGTGTTTTTCCTAATTTGGGCTATGAAACCGATAAATTTGTGGGTCCGGGCGAAATTGTTGAAATAACTGCTGATGGGCACGAACAGCTGAAAAAGCCTGAAAGTAAAATGCAAATTTGTTCGTTTCTTTGGGTTTATTATGGTTATCCTCCCTCATTTTATGAGAATGTTAATGTGGATGAAGTAAGATATCGATGTGGCGCATCGCTGGCCAAAAGAGATAAGCTGGATGTTGATTTTGTGGCCGGGATTCCTGATTCCGGAGTAGGTCATGCTATGGGGTACAGTAACGAAAAAAAAGTCCCCTTGAAAAGGCCTTATTCAAAATACACACCTACCTGGCCCAGGAGTTTTATGCCACAGAGTCAAAATACACGTGAACTGGTTGCTAAAATGAAATTAATACCGAATAAAGCATTAACCAAAGGTAAAAAAGGCGTTTTTTTGGATGATTCTATTGTTCGCGGTACACAGCTAAAAGATAATGTAAAAGATTTATACCAAGCTGGAATTGATGAAGTACATGTTCGCATCGCTTGTCCTCCTTTAACATTTCCCTGCGATTTTTTAAACTTTAGCCGTTCCCGGTCAAATTTAGATTTAGCGACACACAGAGCTGTTAAGCAGTTGGAGGGAAAAGAGAATGTAGATATGCGGGAATATTCCGATAACAAAAACGGTAAATACGAAGCCATGGTCGAGCAAATCAGAAAAAACATGGGGTTTACATCGCTCAAATTTCAAAAACTGGATGATTTAGTGAAAAATATTGGTTTGCCTAAAGATAAAATCTGTACCCATTGCTTTGATGGTAGTAGTTATTTTTAATTGTTTTTTGCCTGGGATTTAAATATTTAACGATAGAGTTGTAGTTAATTACGAATAACGCTATATTTTTTGAAATATATGGTTATTTGCAAGTTACTTTCTCTTTCGTTTTTTCGGGCTGAATTTATTTTTATGGGTTGTTTTTCTAAAAAGTTTAACTATCAGATCCTGCCGATTCGATTTCCTTAATTCAGCCATTACTTCATTTCTGTATTCTTTTTTATACCAGAAAAAGAATTTTCGTTGGGCCAGTTTCTCTTCCTTTTTCCGCGCAACCGGAATTTTTTCCATGGAATAGGGATTGATTCCGGTATAATACATAACCGTTGCCAGTGTCATAGGAGTAGGGGTGAAATCTTGTACCTGTTCCAGTTTAAAATTGAGCATTTTAGTTTCTACGGCTAGCTCAGCCATATGAATATTTGTAGATCCCGGATGACTGGAAATAAAATAAGGAATTAACTGTTGATGGAGGTTGTGTTTCTGATTGATACGATCAAAAAACTTTTTAAAAGCATAAAACATAGAAAAATCAGGCTTTCGCATAATCTGAAGAACCTCGCTGGATGTATGCTCTGGTGCTACTTTCAATCTTCCTGAAACATGATTTTTAATTAACTCTTCTGCATATTCTTTATAATCCGTCTCGTTTAATCTATGCATAAACAAATCATATCGGATACCACTACCAACAAATGCTTTTTTAATATCTGGATGACGATGGGCTTTTTTATAAATTTCGGTCAATGGTTTAGGGTTTGTATTCAAATTTTTACAAACATTAGGATACAAACAGGAAGCTCTTTTACATTTTTTACATTGCTCAAGGTCAATGCCCTGCATTTTATACATATTAGCTGAGGGGCCTCCTAAATCAGAAACATAACCTTTAAAATCAGGCATAGTGGTTACTTTGTTTACCTCTTTTAGAATGGACTTCTCCGAACGGCTGCTTATAAATTTTCCTTGATGAGCTGAGATGGTACAAAAAGAACATGCTCCAAAGCAACCTCGGTGTAAAGTAATGGAATGGCGAATCATTTCGTATGCAGGGATGGTTTCTTTTTTTGCATATTTAGGATGAGGAAGACGGGTAAACGGCAAATCGTAGATTGCATCCATTTCCTTTTCTGAAAGAATTTCAAAAGGTGGATTTACAACAATGTGTTGGTTACCAACTTTTTGAATTAAACGTTTGTTGCTTTGGAATGCATTTGCTTCCTGCTCAATAATTTTAAAATTTTGGGCATACTTTATTTTATCAGCAATACATTCTTTATGGCTGTATAAATAGAAATCCTCCCAATTTTTATCTTCTGATTCAGCGATATTATTAGTAACAAATACCGTTTGGTTGATATTTTTAATCGAAGGAAACGGAACGCCTTTTAAAAGTAAACGAACTAATTCGGTTAATGGTTTTTCGCCCATTCCATAAATAAGAAGATCGCCTTTGCTTTCGTGTAAAATTCCCGGCATTAATTTATCCGACCAGTAATCGTAGTGGGTTAACCTTCTGAGAGATGCTTCAACACCTCCAAGTACAACCGGAATGTCAGGGAAAAGTTTTTTCAAAATATTAGAATAAACAATGGTAGCATAATCAGGCCTGAATCCTGCTTTACCCCCCGGAGTATACGCATCATTTGATCGCAGACGCTTGTTTGCGGTATAATGATTTACCATTGAATCCATACAACCGGCGGTTACCGCAAAAAATAATCGTGGTTTTCCTAACTTTCTAAAATCTCTTAAATCATCCTGCCAGTTAGGTTGCGCAACGATAGCAACTTTTAAACCCAGAGATTCCAATAGCCTGCCAATAACAGCGGGTCCAAATGAGGGGTGATCCACATAGGCATCTCCACTAAAAAGGATAACATCCAGCTGATCCCACCCACGGGCAGTCACTTCTTTTTTGGTTGTGGGCAACCAATCATTAGGTTTATATGCCGTTTTATAATCTATCATCCATTAGCAAGACAAAAATAGAACAAAAAGGTGAAATTTTATTTATCCCAGCATATGAAACTACTTGAGAATCATGTTATATTTACATCCATTCAGCTTTATTCGTAAGTTATCTTTGGAATTAAAATTGAACTATCTCCATAACTTAAAAACCGGAAATCATTTACCAGGGCATAATCGTAAACCTTTTTCCAATCATCGCCAATAAATGCAGCAATAAGCAATAAAAGTGTACTTTTGGGTTGATGAAAATTGGTAATCAGGACATCTGTCATTTTAAACGAATAACCCGGAACAATCATGATTTGAGTAGAGGCATGCAATGTTTCTAAGTGATTGTTATTCATGTAATTTAATAAAGCTTCAAGTGCATTCTGTTGGCTTACATTTTTAGGTAGTTCGTATACTTCCCATTGATTTATTTTTAAATCTAAAGTGCCTGTTTCAATGAACTTAACACCTAACCAATAAATACTTTCAAGTGTACGTACCGAAGTTGTACCAACGACTGTTATTTGATGGGCATTTAATAAATGAATTATCGTTTTTCTATCTATCATAAAATGTTCGGTATGCATTTCATGCTGACTAACTGTTTCTGCTTTTACAGGAGTAAAAGTTCCGGCACCTACATGAAGTGTAACCTCTTCAATGCGAATATTTTTTTTCTTTAAGCGGTCTATTACCCGGTCAGTAAAATGCAAACCTGCTGTTGGAGCAGCTACGGAGCCTTTTAATTTGGAGTAAACCGTTTGATACCGGGTTTTGTCAATAATTTCCGATTCACGGTTTAGATAAGGTGGAATAGGCGTTTTTCCAATATGATCAATGATTTCACTGAAACAGAAGGATGGATTATTCCATGTAAATTCAATCGTACGGGTATTGCCTTCTTGAGATATTTTTTGGGCATTTAACTCAATTTCAGTATTATTGATAACAAATTTTTGTGTTAACAAATCATTTTTCCATTTTTTTGCATTACCTACAATACACTTCCAAGTTACCTTCTGGTTTTGTTGAAAAGCCAGCACATAATCCGAAGGATTGACGGGTTCTAAACAAAAAACTTCAATCCTGGCACCCGTTTCTTTATAAAATTTCAACCTTGCCTGAATTACTTTGGTATTATTAAAAACCATGGTATCACCCGCATGGATGTACTGTTCAATATTCAAAAAGGTATTGTGCTCTATTTTTCCTTTATTATAAACCAGTAATTTAGACAAATCCCTTTGTTCCAGCGGATATTTTGCTATTCTTTGCTCCAGCAGTTCATAGGTATATTTATTTATTTTAATATTTTCTGCTTTTATATTCATCTTATTCCTTTTTCCCGGCGCAAAAATAACTAATTTTGTAACGAAACTTCATGCTTAGCATACCAAATTTAGAACAAAACACAGAAAGGCATGAAGATAAAATTGTTTAATGTCTAATTCACTGTCAATAGTTACTTTTAATTGGGTGTTAATGGCATTTGAAGGAAATAATGGAAAAAATTAATTATATCAGCGATTAAAAAAAAATTAAATAAACATGAGTTTCAAAAAAGGCGATAAGGTAAAATTCTTAAATGATGTAGGAGAGGGCGTGATTGTCCGTTTTCAGGATAAAAACATTGCGATTGTCCATAATAATGATGGTTTTGAAGTACCTGTATTAATGAATGAATTGTTAAAAATTGAAGAGCAATATGTTTTTGATGATAAGCAAGATAGAGAAGGAGATGACAAAAATCATTCTTCCCAGGCAATTAAAGAAACTATTGAACCAGAAGATATGGATGAGGATGGATTAAATACCGACCACTATGCCAGCATATTTTTTGCTGTAGTTCCAGAAGATAAGGAAGATATTTTAAATTCCGATTTTAAAATTTTTTTAATTAACGATAGCAATTTCCGGGTTTTATATTCAATTTCCCGGAAAGAAGGTGAATTTCAAAGTTTAATGGCTTACGGAAATCTTGAAGATAATACTAAAATACAATTGGCTGATATTAAACGTGATGAGCTAAATGATTTCGAAGAAATTAATTTTCAAATTATATTTTTTCGAAAAGGCAATTATTATTTGCTTAATCCGGTAAACAGAACATGGAATGTTAAACCCTCACGATTTTATAAAGAAAATAGTTTTACGGAAAATGATTTTTTCCACGAAAAAGCGTTTATTTATGAAATTACTAAAGAGCAGATAAATTTAGCCAATCATATTTCCGATGATGATATTGAAAAGGCCAAAAAAGAAAAAGAACGAAAAGAGCCTAAAAAAGTGTATCAAAGTAGTAAAAAAGGGAAGGATGAAGAAATAGAAGAGATTGATTTACATATTCAGGAACTAACAGATGACTATTCGAATCTTACGAACGCCGAAATTTTAGATATCCAAATGAGCCGGTTTACCACAGCTCTTGAAGGGGCAATTCTATCCGGAACCAGAAGAATTATATTTATTCATGGTGTTGGTAACGGACGATTAAAACATGAAATTCTAAAAACGTTAAACCGAAAATATCCAAAACTGCGTTACCAGGATGCTTCATTCAAAGAATATGGATATGGTGCTACTTTAGTAATACTAAAGTAGAAACGGAATAACATTCAAAGTAAATTTCATTAACTTTGCAAATCAGCAGGTCGTTTTATCGCTCTGCTTCATAAATTAAAGCAGGGAGGAAAGTCCGGGCAACACAGAGCACCAAACTCTCGAAAGGAGAGATGTCCGTGAGGGCATATGTTTAGGGAAGAAAATAACAACCCTGACGCTTGCCGTCAGGGTAAAGGTGAGAAGGTGAGGTAAGAGCTCACCAGGCCGGGAAGCGATTTCCGGTGCTGCCTGTCTTTTGGGTTGCAAGGCCATGTATACCGGCAATTAAGGGCTGCTCGTCCAATGTCGGGGGGTAGGCCGCTTAGATAAATGATAAAAACCATCCCGATAGTATCGGGATGGTGACAGAACCCGGCTTATAGACCTGCTGTTTTTTTATGATGTTACCTATCAGAATGAATTAAAATTCAATAAATCAATATTTTTTTGGTGTTCTGACAATTAAACTTTTTCTTTGCACCCAAATAATTTTTAATTAATCAAAAAACATATTTATGATTATTTCAAACGAAAAAGTAGTTTCATTAACTTATCAGTTAAAAGTGGATGGCAAAGAAATTGAGACAGTAAAAGAAGATAAACCATTAGTATTCTTATATGGAGCAGGACAAATGCTTCCTAAATTCGAAGAAAATTTAAAAGGGCTCAAAGCTGGTGAAGAGTTTAAATTCGATATTGCTTGTGATGATGCTTATGGTAAAGCGACTGACGAGGCAGTTTTAGACCTCCCAAAAAATATTTTTGAAGTAGAAGGAAAAATTGATGAGGGGTTATTGCAAAAAGGAAATGTTATTCCGATGCAAAATAATGAAGGTCAAAAATTTAATGGTGTGGTCATGGAAGTTAAAGACGATGCTGTAAAGATGGACTTTAATCATCCTCTAGCAGGTGATGACTTAAATTTTACCGGCAAGGTTCTTGAGGTACGTGATGCAACTAAAGAAGAAACAGAACACGGACACGCACACTAAAAATATTAAATATATTGATGAAATAGAATATTGGAGTCTATCTGGTATTCCATTTTTTATTTTACTATTTTTACTCCTGGATTCTTTTCTTTATTTTTGGAATAGTTTTTGAAATATTGATTTTAAACCTAAAAAAGATTATTATGAAAAAATTAGTATTAATAGCAATCTTCACCCTCCCATTCTTTATGGTATCCCAGGCGCAAATTAAATTTGGGATAAAAGCAGGGTTAACATCCACTAGTATTAAAACGGATGAATTTTATACTGACCTTAACAATGCAGACATTCAATCATTAAAAGTAAAAGGACAAAATGCAAATGTAGGTTTTCAGGGAGGGATATTTTCCCGAATAACCATTGTTAATTTTTATGTACAACCTGAACTCCTTTTTACTTCAACCAGTGGAGAAGTAGAAGTGACAACTATTTATGAAAATCAAAATCCCGTATCAGTAGTTAAAGATCAAAAATTCAGACAAATTGATTTTCCAATTATGTTGGGTTATAAATTAGGGCCAGTACGTCTTCAGGCAGGCCCAGTAGGTACTATTATGCTAAGTTCGGATCCTGCGTTGAGTGATGTTGCAGAGCTTGATGCAATGGATGTAAAAGAAGATTTCAATGGAGCAACCTGGGGATATCAGGTGGGTATAGGCTTAGATATTTTAAAGAAAGTTACCATTGATGTTAAATACGAAGGTAATCTTAGTAAATTAGGTGATGGAATTAAAATTGCCGGGCAAAACCGTGAATTTGATTCCAGAAATAGCCAGTTTATTGCAACCGTAGGAATCTTTTTTTAAGACCCATTGTAAAACATATTATTTTAGTCAAATACACCAAAAAGTTATCAACAACCACTGTTTTATGCAAAGCAGTGGTTTTTTTATGCTTTCCCAATTTTCTACTAAAAAATTGTTAATAAACTCATCATCAAAATATTACTATTTATCAAAACTTGCATAGTGATCATTTGTAATTAAAATTTTTTATATAGTTTTGCTCCCGTTTTTCGTATTAAAATTATTGATTTTCAGATTATTAATTATTGAAAATGGACTTTAGTTATTATAGAAATTATTTGAGATGAATTTTTTAAAAGTTTTTAAATATTTATTAGTATTTGTAATCATCTATTTGGGAGAAATAGCCATCAGTTTTTCTGATAAAGCACCCAATGAAAAAATTTTCCCTTCAGAAGATAAATTGCCCATATCTTTTCGCTTAAGAAATGAATTATCGGCCTATGAATC
>JAYEKP010000140.1:0-12143 GCA_034661075.1 Bacteroidota bacterium | reverse complement strand
AACAAAATAAATAAATTGTTCTTTAATCGATTGCTTAAAGATATCACATTATACTTTATAAATTTAATAAAGTTACTAATGTTTAAAAAAAAATAACGATTTTTCTACTATTATTTTATTAAATGCCTGATTTTTAATTAATTTTTTGATACGCTTTCAACCAATTTTCAGGAACTTCACCTTGAGAGGCCATTTGGTAATCTTGTGGGGTACAGGATATAATGACATTTTTTACTTTATTATTTTTAAACGAAGGTACCTCAATCCACCAACGTTGAGTTTTTTCACTTTTATAAAAAACCAATTCGGATTTAAAATTATCGAGGTTTACAATAATTTTTTTAAAATTTTTATCATTATTTAAAGGATATTCAAGGATCCGAGAGCTATAACCATTGATAAAATACCATATAATCTGTGCAATAAGTTGAGCGGTCTGGTTATTTCTATCATTAAGTAAGGAATAATCAAAAATACCAAATACCGATAATCTATTTCCTAATCCTGCATAACGTGACAGCTGACAGATTTCTTCCCCATAAAATCCATTGGGCGAAGGAAGTATTTGTCCTGGTGCATCCGACTGCCTTATTGATGAGATATTAAGGGTTACAAAATCGGCATCACGAAATACAGGTTCGATATGGTGAATATTTTCTCGAATAGTGCCTATCCGGAAAGCGTTATGTAGAGAATCTTCAATAAACTTAAGTGTATTTGTACCTACAAAATGAGATTGAAATCCTATATTACTATAAGTAAGCAACGACTCGTTTTCCTCAACTAAGATTTTCCATAAGGCAGATTTTGTGTTCTTTGCTCTATCCTCAGTCACATCTATCTTGTTATCTATGGAAACGAGATTAATGTTTTTAATTAATTTTTGATAAGCGGAATATATGGGATAGATAACACTATTGGAAGCTCCTAATATTATAGGAATGATATTTAAAGACATTAACTCAATAACAACATCTCGGAGGGCCGCTTCAGCATCTTTTGCAGATAATCCTGTTTTTAAATTCCCTAAATCGTATATTTTTATTTTATGATCAGGAGCAGCTAATCCGTATAATTGTCTTCGTATAGTACAAAAAGATTCAGAATTACCTTCATCATCTAATGGAACTCCAACAATAGCTAAAGAAAAATGCTCAATGTTGGCAATCGGATGATCTTTTGTATGTTGAACAACTATAGAAGAAAGCTGTTTGTCTGGCCTAACATAGGATTTTATATTATTTATAAAATCAACGGGATTAAAATAATCATTAAGATTCATTGATTGGATATATATTTTTACTTTTTCGGTTTCTTACCTCTTTTAGTATTTGATTTTCTTTTTTTTGTTTTGCTTTCATCCTTTTTCCCTGCTTCTTTTATAATTTTCATACAATCTTCATAGGATAAATCTTCCGCCTTTTCTCCTTTTGGAATTTTATAATTTCTCTTTTTATAAGAGATATAGGGTCCCCAACGACCATTTAATAACTGTAAATCTTTGTCTTCAGGAAAATCATTAATTAATTTAGCCTTTTCTTTTTCTCTTTTTTCTTCAATAAGTTCAACAGCCCTATCTAATTCAATCTTGTATGGATTATCTTCTTTTTTTAACGAATAAAATTTGGAATCATGTCGTACATATGGCCCAAACCGTCCTATTGAAACAACCACTTTTTCCCCTTCAAAGGTTCCAATTTCTCGGGGTAATTTAAATAGTTCCAGAGCCTCTTTTAAGGTTATTGATTCTAAATGTTGTCCACGCTGTAAAGAAGCAAATTTTGGTTTTTCCTCGTCCTCTTTATCTCCTAACTGCACCATTGGGCCGTAAGGGCCTATTTTGGCTATAACTGGCTTGCCCGTTTTAGGATCATTTCCCAGGATTCTTTCTCCAACACTTCGTGCAGATGTTTTTAATGTTTCATCAACTCGTTGATGGAAAGGTTTATAAAACTTATCAATCATTTTTGTCCATGGTAAATTCCCTTGGGCAATTTCGTCAAACTCCTCCTCAACCGTTGCCGTAAAATTATAATTCATTATTTCATCAAAATGATCATCTAAAAAATCATTTACCACCATGCCAATATCATTCGGAAACAATTTTGATTTCTCGGCACCGGTAATTTCTTTTTTTGTTTCTTCATTAATGGAATTATTCTTTAAACTTATAGCCACATAATTTCTTTCTTTTCCCGGACGATCTTCTTTTATGACATATCCTCGATTTTGAATAGTAGAAATTGTAGGTGCATAAGTGGATGGCCGGCCAATACCTAATTCTTCTAATTTTTTTACTAAACTGGCTTCGGTATACCTTGGTGGATGATACGTAAAACGTTCAATGGCAATAATTGATTGGTAATCCAGTTTTTCACCTTTCGTGACAGCAGGAAGTAAACCCTTTGTTTCTTCATCTCGTTCATCATCCATTGACTCCATGTAAACTTTTAAAAACCCATCAAATTTTAACACCTCTCCACTGGCAACAAACTTTTTATCCTGCGCATTGGATATATCAATATTAATTGTTGTTTTTTCGAGTAAAGCATCACTCATTTGCGAGGCAATGGTTCTTTTCCAAATCAACTCATACAAACGTTTTTCTCTATCTGTACCAGAAACGGAATGTTTGTCAATAAAAGTTGGCCTTATAGCTTCGTGAGCTTCTTGTGCTCCTTTCGATTTAGTTGTAAATTTTCTAATTTTTAAATATTTTTCACCAAACTCATCTAAAATAACTTTTTTGGCTGTATTAATAGCCATAGAGGAAAGGTTTACCGAATCGGTTCGCATATAGGTGATTTTCCCTGCTTCGTATAATCTTTGGGCAACAGCCATGGTTTGTGCAACAGAAAAGCCCAATTTTCTACTGGCCTCTTGCTGCAAAGTTGATGTTGTAAAGGGTGACGAAGGAGATTTTCTTCCTGGCTTTTTAACTACATTATTTATAATGAATTCTGCAGATTTATTCTTTTCAAAAAAGGACAAAACATCTTCTTTGTATTTTAAACGTTCATTTAAATCTGCTTTTAATTCATTTTTACCTTTTGTTTGAAAAATTCCTGTAACCTTAAAATACGATTCGCTTTTAAAATTCATGATTTCTCTTTCTCTTTCAACAAGTAATTTCACAGCCACAGACTGTACTCTTCCTGCAGAAAGAGAAGGTTTCACCTTCTTCCATAAAACAGGGGATAACTCAAAGCCTACCAATCGATCTAAAATTCTACGAGCCTGTTGAGCATTCACCAAATTTTCATCAATAGGTCTTGGATTTTTAATTGCATTTTGAATAGCATCTTTTGTAATTTCATGAAAAACAATTCTCTTGGTTTTTTCAGGATCCAGTTCTAATACTTTAAACAAATGCCATGCAATGGCTTCTCCCTCACGGTCTTCATCAGATGCTAACCAAACCATTTTAGCATCTTTAGCATCTTTTTTTAATTCCTTTACTACCGATTTTTTATCATCAGGAACAATATATTGAGGTTCATAATCATCATTAATATCAACGCCAAAATTTTTCTTAGCCAAATCTCGAATGTGTCCATAACTCGATTTAACGATAAAATCTTTACCTAAAAACTTCTCAATGGTTTTTGCTTTTGCCGGGGACTCTACAATTACCAGATTTTCACTCATATATAAATGTATTAAAAAAATTATTAAAACGTCACAAAATTAATATAAATAGTATTTTAAGTTCAACATTTTGAATTAAATATTATTTATTATTTTTGACAACAAAGAGAAAACGAGCAATATGAGTAAATTTAAATTTTCAAAAAAATTTTATCTCCGGTTATTTTGGGCTTTATTCATTATTCCCATTATAGCAGTAATAACAATTTTTGTTTTAATCTCCATGGAAAAATTTGGGAACATGCCCACTTTTGAGGAGCTTGAGAATCCGGATAATAATCTGGCTTCGGAAGTATTTTCTGCTGATACCGTTTTATTGGGAAGTTATTATTATCAAAACAGATCCTATGTTCAATTTGATGAACTTTCACCCAATATTGTTAATGCACTTCTTGCTACCGAAGATATTCGTTTTCATAAACACTCAGGAATTGATGCCCGTGGTTTAGGACGTGTAATTGTATACAGTATACTGTTAGGAAACCGTGATGCAGGAGGTGGTAGTACGATTACCCAGCAATTGGCAAAAAATCTGTTCCCACGTGATACCACTATTTATCATTCATCCATTAAACGAAACATTAAACTGGGTTTAACAAAATTTAAAGAGTGGATAACTGCTGTTAAGCTGGAAAAAAATTACACCAAAGATGAAATTTTGGTAATGTACTTAAATACAGTCCCTTTTGGTGGTCATTCGTATGGCATAAAATCAGCCGCTAAAACTTTTTTCAACAAAACACCCGATTCTTTAAAAATTGAAGAAGCTGCTGTTTTAGTAGGATTGCTTAAAGCTCCCAGTTATTATAATCCTGTAAGAAATACTGAGCGATCGAGATTAAGAAGAAATGTCGTTCTTTCACAAATGAATAAATATAATTATATAAACGATGAAATGTTCGATTCTCTTAGTGTTTTACCCATTGAGTTAAATTACAAAGTACAGGATCATAACGTAGGATTAGCTACCTATTTTAGAGAATATTTACGGCTTCTATTAAATAAGCACAAACCCAATAAGAAAAATTATTTTTCAGAAGATAGTTATACAAGAGATTCTATTGAGTGGGAAACAAATCCTTTATATGGATGGTGCAATAAAAACAAAAAACCCGATGGTTCAACTTATAATTTATATCGTGATGGCTTAAAAATTTACACAACCCTTGATTCCAGAATGCAGAGATATGCTGAAGCTGCCGTAAAAGAACATTTGGGAGGAGAACTACAACAGGTATTTGACGAAGAACAGGAATCAAATCCTAATGCCCCTTACGCTAAAGAGCTTTCATCCAACGAATTAAAAGATATTATTGAGTTAGCAATGAGGAGAACGGAAAGATATAGAGTTTTACGACAAAAAGGACTTGATATGGACTCTATTATTTCCGTTTTTAATACTCCGTTTGAAATGACTGTTTTTTCTTGGAATGGTGATATTGATACCGTAATGACTCCCATGGACTCATTATTATATTACAAACAATTTTTAAGAGCAGGCTTTTTTTCATTAGATCCACACAACGGTCATGTCAAAGCTTACGTTGGAGGGCCTAATTTTAAACATTTTAAATACGATCATGTAACACAAGGTAAAAGACAAGTAGGGTCTACAATAAAACCATTCTTGTATACACTGGCAATGCAGGAAAATTATTCCCCCTGCCACAAAGTTGCCAATGTAGCTTCTACATTTATCGTTAATGATACTACCTGGACACCAAAAAACTCCGGCCCATCGGACAAAGATGGCAAAATGGTTACCTTAAAATGGGGGCTTGCCAATTCGGTAAATTACATATCTGCCTGGCTAATCAAACAATTCAATCCCGAATCAGTTATTGATGTTATGAGAAAAATGGGTATAGAAAGTCATATCGATCCGGTACCTTCAATTTTCTTAGGAACCTCTGATATCAGCTTAGAAGAAATGGTGAGTGCGTATTCTACTTTTTCTAATAAAGGAGTGCATTCTGAGCCCATTTATATAACTCATATCGAAGATAGAAATGGGGCGGAATTAGCCCGATTTACTTCATCAAAGGATGAGGCAATAAGTGAGCAAACAGCCTACTTAATGGTAAATCTACTTCAATCGGTCGTAAAAGAAGGAACTGCAGGGAGGATTAGATGGAAATATCAATTATTTAATGAAATTGGAGGAAAAACGGGAACTACACAAAATCATTCGGATGGTTGGTTTATGGGAGTAACTCCGAATCTGGTTTCCGGGGTATGGGTTGGCGGAGAAGACCGAAGCATACACTTTGAAGGAATTGGTTTGGGTGGCGGTCATAATATGGCTTTACCCATATTTGCATTATATATGCAAGATGTGTATAATGATTCTACTATTGTTTCGGTTACTAACGAAGACAAATTTGAAAAACCGGATAATTTTTCAATCCAGATTGATTGCGAAGATGATGATCCAGAAACAAGGACTGAGTTCGACGATGATTTTTTTTAAACGCTAAGCTCAGGGATTGAGTCAATTAATTTGCGAGTATAATCTGAAGCAGGTGAGTGATAAAGCTTGTCTGCTTTATTTATTTCTACCAACTGCCCATCTCTCATTACCATAATTCTATCGGACATATATTTCACTACCGACAAATCGTGAGAAATAAAAATATAAGTTAATTGATATTTTCTTTTTAAATCATTTAAAAGATTTAAAATTTCAGCCTGCACAGATACATCAAGCGCAGAAACCGATTCATCACAAATGATAAATTCGGGTTTTAAAGCTAAGGCTCTGGCAATAACAATACGTTGCCTTTGCCCGCCCGAAAACTGGTGAGGGTATTTTGTATAATCCTCTTCGGTTAATTTCACCTGTTTAAGTAACTCAAAAACTCTTTGTTTTCGCTCTTTTGTAGTCTGATTAAGCTGATGAACCTTTAAAGGCTCAGCAATGGCCTCTCCTATAGTTATTTTCGGATTCAGAGAGCTATAAGGGTCTTGAAAAATAATTTGTACTTTTTGGCGAAATTGTTTTAACTCAATGTTGGTTAAATTTTTTATTAACTTTCCTTTATATTCAATTTCCCCAGAGTTATAGCCTATTAGTTGAGTAATTACCCTGCCTAACGTAGTTTTTCCACAGCCTGACTCACCTACCAATCCTAGCGTTTCGCCCTTATATACATCAAATTGTATATTTCGAATTGCTTTTAAAGAGTGCATGGTTTTACCCCAAAAATTTACTTTTGAAACAAAACTTTTATCCAGCCCTCTAACCGACAAAATAATCTGTTCTGGTTCTGGTTCATAAATCACTTTCTGCTTTTCTGGTTGTTCACGATATTCTGTCCGTTGCAAAAAATCAGCAAGTACAGGCAATCTGTCTCCTTTAGCACTCAGTTCAGGCCGACATTTTATCAATCCTTGGGTATAGGGTTCTTCCGGATTATTTAATATTTTTTTTACCGTCCCTTTTTCAACAACCTGCCCATTATACAATACCAAAATCTGATGTGCGATTTGTGCAATAACACCTAAATCATGAGAAATAAAAATAATACTGACCGCATATTTTTTCTGAATATCTTTTAATAAATCAATAATTGCCTTTTGCACGGTAACATCAAGCGCTGTTGTAGGCTCATCGGCAATTAAAATGGATGGCTTAAGCGCAATAGCCATAGCAATCATTACTCGTTGTTTTTGTCCGCCCGATATTTCATGAGGGTAACTATTATATATTCTTTTAGGGTCGGGTAATTTTACTTCTTCAAACAACGCTAATACACGATTCCACCTTTTCTTAGAGGATAAATTTGTATGCAAAAACAAAATTTCAGAAACCTGTTTGCCGCATTTCATGGTAGGATTTAAGGAAGTCATAGGTTCCTGGAAAATCATAGAGATGTTTTTCCCACGAAAGGACAACCAATCTTTACCGGATAATTTTAAAAGATTTATTTCTTTATTTTTTTCATAGTAATAAATATCACCCGAAACAGATGCATTGGGTGGCTGCAAATTTAAAACAGATAAAGCGGTTATTGATTTTCCTGATCCCGATTCGCCAACAATCCCTAACGTCTCTCCCTTATTTAATTTAAAAGAAATATTATCAATCACCTTTTTAGAATTTGTTTCACTTCCAAAGGTTAGGGTAAGATTATTTACATCGAGTAATTTCACCGGTCATTAATTCTTTTTAAAAAGAGAACGAAATAGCTCTTCCACTTTTCCAACTTTTATAATCTTAATGTTAAATTTTGAGGTATCAATCCCTTTGCTATTAAACCTTGAAATATAAATTTTTTTAAAACCTAACTTATCTGCTTCGCTAATTCTCTGTTCAATTCGGTTCACAGGCCTAATTTCACCGGTTAAACCAACTTCGCCGGCAAAACAGATGCTTTTATTAATAGTTAAATCGAGATTTGAGGAAAGCACCGAGGCTATAACCGATAAGTCTGTGGCAGGATCATCCACTTTAATGCCTCCGGCAATATTTAAAAATACATCCTTTTGCCCCAGTCGGAAACCGGCACGTTTTTCCAACACGGCAAGCAACATGCCCAAACGTCGGATATTGAAACCTGTAGATGAACGCTGTGGCGTACCATAAGCAGCAGAGCTAACCAGCGCCTGTATTTCAATTAGCAATGGGCGCACGCCGTTAATGGTTGATGCTACTGTTGTTCCGCTCAATTGCTCATCGGTTTGTGTGATTAATACCTCGGAAGGATTGCTCACCTCGCGAAGTCCTTTATCGCTCATTTCAAAAATGCCTAACTCGGCAGTAGAGCCAAACCGGTTTTTGGTGGTTCGTAAAATCCGATACATATGGTGATGATCTCCTTCGAATTGTAAAACGGTATCTACAATATGTTCCAATACTTTTGGCCCCGCTAAGTTGCCTTCTTTGGTAATATGGCCTATTAATAAAACGGAAGTCCCTGATTCTTTCGCAAACTTTAGTAAGCGGGCTGCTGTTTCACGGATTTGAGAAACCGTTCCGGCTGTTGATTCTAAATGCTCTGAAAACAAGGTTTGGATAGAATCTACAATAATAATATCAGGCTTTATATTAACAATATGATTAAAAATACTTTCCAGCGATGTTTCACTTAGGATAAAACATCCTTCGTTACTTAGTTTTAACCTGTCGGCACGCATTTTTATTTGTTGTGGGCTTTCTTCTCCCGAAACATATAAAGATTTAAGATGATGAAGCTTGAGTGCCATCTGTAGGGAAAGCGTTGATTTTCCTATGCCCGGTTCTCCTCCGATTAAAATCATCGATCCCGGAACAATTCCACCCCCTAAAATCCTGTCCAGCTCTTGAATATTTGAAGATATCCGTCCTTCTTTCTTGGGTATTATGTCGGATAGTTTTTGAGGTGTTTGCTTTTCAGAAAATTCATGAGTAAGTGAAGATTTTGGGTACGGTGATTTTGAAATTACCTGTTCAACAAATGTGTTCCATTCACCGCATGAAGGGCATTGACCTACCCATTTAGAAAATTCAACACCACAATTCTGACAAACATATACTGATTTTGTTTTAGCCATTATTTCTTTCGTTTTTCAATAATTGAAGTGGTTGAATAGCCCGGTATAAAATCAATGGTTTTAACCTGACCTCCTTTCTTCTGAACAATATCATACCCTACAATATCCTCAACATGATAATCACTCCCTTTAATTAAAATATCGGGTTGTACTCTTTGGATGAGCTTATAAGGTGTGTCTTCATCAAAATAAATTACGGCATTTACAAAATGTAATGATGCTAAAAGCAGGGCTCGGGCATATTGATCCTGCACCGGACGAGCATCTCCTTTAAGCCTTTTAACCGAATCATCGGTATTTAACCCAATTATTAAAATATCTCCGAAATTGGCAGCCTGCGCAAGATATTCTATATGTCCACGGTGGAGTATATCAAAACATCCATTGGTAAATACAATTTTTTGATTTTTAAATTTCCAGAAAGCTAACCTCGAATCGAGTTGATCAATATCAATAATTTTAGATTGAATAACCGCTAATTTATCCATATCCATTCTATTATTTTTCCGTAAAGTTAACGATTATTTTTGCTTTTAGAGCGAGGAATCAAAAATAAGGTAATAACAGCAATAATTCCTAAGACCAACACCATTACAACCTGCGATTCATGAAGTATTGTTGCTAACACCAACCCATCTGTTTTTGAAATACCATAAAGTGTAAGTCCTGATGAAATGATCCAATGAAAAGCACCAATCCCTCCCTGAACAGGAGCAGACATTCCCAGTCCTCCAATTACAAGTAAAAACAATCCATCAATAGGGGTTAGACTTTGAGTTGCAGGAATGGAAAAAACCGCAACATAAGTCATTAAAAAATACATTACCCAAATAATCACGGTATGCAGCAAAAATGTCGACCGACTTCTCATCCTGGTCACTGTTTTAACTCCGGAAACAACCCCTCGGATTAGTTCACGAATTTTAATAACAATTTTAACGCGTTTAAATTTTTTTCGAAAAAAATAAATTAAAAAAACAAATACTCCAAGCAAAACAACAATCCCTATCCAGTAATAAATGGAAAAGTCAATGGTATGAATAACTTTTTGAGAAAAAGGAATAAAAAGATTTTCTTTAATAAATAATCCGAAGGACTCTAACTTAGCAACAAAAATAACGAACAGTAAAATCAAAAGTACAACCACATCTATTGCCCGCTCTATTAAAACAGTACCAATAAGGGAGTCCATTGGTATTTTGTCGGATTTAGTTAACGCAGCACAGCGGCTAATCTCACCAATACGAGGAAATGCCAGATTAACAAAATAGCCAAACATTAATGCATGAAAAACATTTTTAAAAGAGGGCTTATAATTTAAGGGTTCAATTAATAAACGCCAACGGTAAGCCCTGCTGGCATAACCAATGAAAGCAAAAAAGAGCGAAAGGATGATCCAAAAATAATTAGCTTTTTTTAAATCTTCAACAAGATCCTTAAGGTTTGCATCCCGAAAAGCTAAATATAATAGAAGTAACCCCAGGGCTAAAAAAAAGAAGAAATTAGCTGTTTTTAAAAGTGTCCTTTTCAATGAATTATACTAATTTGTTATTGGCAGTATCGGGAAATATAAGTGATGGTTTAAATTTTTTTGCTTCTTCGAAATCTAACGAAGCATAAGAAATAATAATAATTACATCTCCAACGGTTGCTTTTCTGGCAGCAGGACCGTTCATGCATATTTCCCCACTACCTCTTTTTCCTTTTATAACATACGTTTCAAGCCGCTCACCATTATTAATATTAACAACCTGAACTTTTTCGTTTTCAATAATATTTGCAGCATCCATTAAATCTTCATCAATGGTGATACTTCCTACATACTGCAAGTTCGATTCGGTTACTGTTACTTTATGTATTTTTGATTTTACAACTTCAATATTCATAATTAATGACCCTTATTTTAACACAAATTTATAAATAAAATCCGATATTATCTATTAATCGAATATCTCCTACATTAACCGCAATACAACCTCGTTTGTTTTCGGATTGGTTCCAGTTTTCTACTGAGCGTAAAGTATTTTCATCAACAATTTCAAAATACTCAACATCTAAGTATGGATTATTGTTTATTGTATTGATGACCCATTCTTGTGTTTCTTTTACACTTAATGATTTTGCTTTTTCGCGGGCTTCAAATAATGTTTTTGCAATTAAAGGAACATTTTTCCGCTGCTCATTAGTTAATCGCATGTTTCTGGAGCTCATGGCCAAACCATCTTTTTCACGAATGATAGGACAAGAAACTATTTCGATGGGAAAATTTAAATTTTTTGTTAACTGTTTTACAATAGCAATTTGCTGAAAATCTTTTTCTCCGAAGTAAGCCCTGTCAGGATTAATAATTTCAAATAATTTGCTAACTACTAATCCTACTCCTTTGAAATGTCCAGGCCTGTGGGCTCCTTCCATAACTTTATCCAGTTGCCCAAAATCAAATTCTCTTTTATCTTCTTCAGGATATATTTCTTCATTGGAAGGAACAAAAAGTAAATCACATTTTATTTTTTTTAATTGCTCCAAATCATCCTCTAAAATACGAGGATATTTTTCAAAATCTTTTGGGTTATTAAATTGCGTAGGATTTACAAAAATACTAACAACCGTTATATCGTCTTTTTTATTCGAGCATTCAATAAGTGATAGGTGTCCCTGATGTAAGGCTCCCATGGTTGGTACAAAACCAATAGATTTCCCTTGCTGTTTCAATAAAGATAATTCAGCAATTACCTCTGTTTTTTTCTTAAGAATTTTCATAACTTAATGATAAAATATCGTGCAAATATATAACGAAACAAAAAACAAAATAAAAAATATTTGGTTTTATTATAACATATCACATCTGTCCTAAATAATAAAAAAAGATAGCCAATTTAGAGCTCTTGTTTAAAGAGCCCTTATTTTTGTAGTACTAACCAACTAAAATATAAATTGGCTATGAAAACAAATTTAACACTCTT